>CAZEHU010000057.1:0-9844 GCA_964511605.1 uncultured Myxococcales bacterium | reverse complement strand
GTGGTTCGAGAGCCGGGCGGACAACGCCCGGGCCCAGATGGACGCCCGGGCCGACGAGGTGGCCGCCCTCACGACGATCCTGAAGGATCGCTACCCAGCGGCGAGCGGGAAGCCCCTCCTGGTGGGCTTCTCCCAGGGCGCGATGCTCAGCATGCTCGCCATCGCGCGCCACCCGAAGCGCTTCGCCGGCGCCGCGGCCCTCAGCGGCTTCCTCCCCTATGTCGAGGGGCTGCCGAAGGCCGAGGACCCCGTTCCCCTCTTCCTGAGCGCGGGCAAGCGCGACCAGGTCATCGTGGCCGAGAAGACGCGGGTCTCCGCCGAGGCCCTGAGCGCCCTCGGCCACGCGCCCGAGGTCTTCGAGTTCGACGGCGCCCACACCATCCCGCGCGACGTGGTGATGGCGGCCCGCAGGTTCTTGCTGGAGGCAGCCCAGCGCTCCGGTACCCGCGCGCCCTGAGAGGGCCTCTGAGAGGGCGGGACTACGTGAGCATGCCCTCCAGCCGGCCCCGGATGAGGGCCTCGGCCTCCGCCATGATGCGGTCAACGAGCTCTTGGACCGTGGGGATGTCGTCGATGAGGCCGGCGACCATGCCGCAGGACCAGGCGCCGCGGTCCATGTCACCCTCCTGCATCACGGTCGGATAGACCCCGGCGACCTCGTCGATGATGTCGGCGATCTGGAGCTCGTCGCCCAGCTCCCGCTCCTTCGCGAGGAGGCGCTCGACCGCAGCGTTGTTCAGCACGCGCTCCGTATTGCGGAGAGGGCGCATGATGAGGCGGGTGTCGAGCTCGGAAGCCGCGAGGATCGCCTGCTTCACGTTGGCGTGCACCGGAGCCTCGACCGTGGCGATGAAGCGGGTCCCCATGTTGATGCCCTCGGCTCCCATCGCGAGCGAAGCGACCAGGCCGCGCCCGTCCGAGAGGCCACCGGAGGCGACGAAGGGGATGTCCAGCTCGTCGGCCGCCCGGGGCAGGAGGATCATGTTGGGGATGTCGTCCTCTCCGGGGTGGCCGGCGCACTCGAAGCCATCGACGGAGACCGCGTCGCAGCCGATGCGCTGCGCCTTGAGGGCGTGGCGCACCGAGGTGCACTTGTGGATGACCCGAATACCTCCCTCCTTGAGCGCCGGCAGATAGGCCTGGGGATTGCGCCCAGCGGTCTCCACGATGCTGACCCCGCTTTCGATGATCGTGCGGATGAGGCCCGGATAGTCCGGAGGGGTCAGGGTCGGCAGGAAGGTGAGGTTCACGCCGAAGGGCTTGTCGGTCATCGAGCGGCAGCGCTCGATCTCCGCCGCCAGCTTCTCGGGCGATCCCAGGGTCAGGGCGGTGATGATGCCCAGCCCACCTGCGTTGGAGACCGCGGCCGCCATCTCCGCGAAGCCGACGTAGTGCATGCCCCCCTGGATGATGGGGTGCTCGATGCCGAAGAGCTCGGTGATCCTGGTCTTCATGGGGTCATCTCCTCGCGGGCCTGGCGGGCGAGGGCCTCCTCGGCGAGGCGCCCCAGCCGGTTGCGCTCCTGGTGATAGCGGAGCGAGCCGAAGCCGGCCACCGGAACCGACAGGGCCGCGAGGCCCCACCCCACGGTGAGGACCCAGGGGGCCTCGAAGATCTGCACGAAGCTGATGCCGCTCACGAAGAGCGCCAGCGCCGTCCGCGCCGAGGCCAGGCCGGTGCGCCGGTTGGCCAGGGCGGTGCGATCGAGGGCGAGCTGATCGCGGAGGGGGAGCAGGGGCTCCTTGCTCATGGCCCCCTACGCCTTCGCGCCCTCGAAGCGCTCGATCAGGTCGGGGACCTTGTCGAAGATGCGCTCGAGGGCCCCCCTCTTCTCGTCGATAGGCAGCACCTCGACGCCCTCGGGTCCGAAGACCACGACCGCGACGGGACGGACCTTGGCGCCGCCGCCCGAGCCGCCGCCCGAGCCACGGCCGCGGCCCTGCACCGAGCGGCCGTCCTTCTTCTTGCCATGGGGTCCTTGCCCCTCGCCCTCACCCTGCCCGCCGCCCCCGCCGAAGCCGAGGCTGATGCGGGACAGGGGGACGAAGGTCAGGCCGCCCAGCTCGACCGGATCCCCGACGACGATGTCGCTCTGCGCCACGTCCGTCAGCCTTCCGGTCACCACGTCCAAGAGTTCACTCACGGGTCCCATCTCGTCCTCCTACTTGCCCAGGCTCTGCACGCGGATCGCGCCGTCCTCGATGATCACCACAGCGACCGGGCTGGCTTTGGCGCCGCCACCGGCGCCCGCACCCTGCCCCTTGCCGCTCCCACTTCCGCCCTCGCCCTCCACGTCGAGGGCCTCGCCGCTGCCGCCCATGGCACCGAAGCCCAGGCTCAGCTCGCAGAGCGGCACCACGTGGCGCTCGCCCACCGAGATGGGCCGGGAGACGACGGCGTTGCCGCTCGCCAGCCTGGCCAGGCGCTCGCTGAGGGAGCCGAGCAGCTCCTTGATCTCCTTCATCGGTCTTCTCCTGTCCTGGGATTCAAGGGGACGCGAAGAGCGCCCTTCTCACGTCTCGCCTCGCGAGGGCAGCGAGGATCACCACGCCGGCCTCGAGGGGCCACATCCACGCGCGCACCTGGCCGCGGAGCCAGAGACGCTCGTCGGTGAAGTCGCAGCGCAGATCCTGCTCGAGCCAGGGCGCGCGGCGCGCCATCGCCTCGAAGAGCAGGTCCAGCGCGGCGGTATCTGCGGGATCGTCCAGACCGACGAGGCCCTCCACGCTGCCGCGGAGGTGGAGCAGCACCACCGCCTTGCGGGCGAGCTCGAGGAGGAGGCGGCGGTGGCGATACGCCCACCCCGGGCCGCGCTTGCCGGGCCGCTCGGCCTTCCTCGCTTTCTTGGCGGCTCGCCGCTCCCGCTTCTTCTGCCGCTCCCCGGCGGCCTCCTCCGGGGAGTCCGGCTCGAAGCGGTGGACGCGAACCCCGAAGAGGGCGAGCCCGGAGGCGCCAGGCTCCAGGCGCACGCCGATCAGGCCGAGGCCCCACCACAGGTCCACCCGGCCGTGGGCGTCGAGGCCCTCGACCTCTCCAGATGCACGCACACCGAGGGGCATGACGAGCAGGAGCCCGAGCAGCGCTCCGAGGGCGATGAGCAGCCAGGCCAGGATCGAGAGCAGCACCGACACGCCTACCCCTTCCTCCGCCCGAGGAGACGCAGCGCCAAGCGCGCGCTCCGGAGGGCCGGGGAGAGCGCGCTCCGCTTTGGGCGGGCCGGGCGCTCGGGGAGGGCCTCGCGGAGGGGATCGGTGAGCGAGCGCATGGCCTGCATGGTCTGGCGGGGGCCCGCTGTCGCGGCGGGCGCCGCGCTCATCATCATGGAGGGCCAGCGGAGGGCCCAGGAGGCGCCCTCGAGCACCCCGCTGGCGGGCCCGCTCAGCCCGGGGACGGGGACGAGGCCCCGGCGGCCCTTGCTCGAGATCGCGACACCGAGCTCGGACTCGATGCGGTCGACGAGTCCCTCCGGGACCTCGTGGGGGGGCGCGGAGGCGAGGAGCTCGCGGAGCATCAGCGCCTCGCCGAGGGCCCGCGCGGCCTCGGGCTCGCAGAGCTCACGCTCGAGGCGGTCGGTCTCGGCGGGACAGAGCACGCCGTCCAGGTAGTCTTCGATGCGGAGCTCCAGATCCGGGCGGCTCATCGCTGGCCTCCTCGCTCGCGGAAGAGCGGGGTGAGCACCTTGCGGAGGAGGGCCCGCGAGCGATGCAGGCGGGTCTTGATGGTGCCCACGGGCATGCCGGTCGACTCCGCGATCTCGGGGTGGGTGAGGTCCTCGCGGTAGCGGAGCTCCACGAGGAAGCGATCCTGGGCCGAGAGCCGCTCGAGCGCCGCCAGCACGAGCTGGTCGGACTCGCGGGCGAGGGTCGTGGCCTCGGGGCCTAGCCCGATCGCCCTCGCTGTCTGCTCGAGGGTCTCCGGCTCGGTGGCCCGGTCCGGCCGCCGCGCGACCCGGCCGAGCCGGCCGAGGCAGGTGTTGTACGTGATGCGGGCCACCCAGGGCTCGATGGGGCGGGTGGGGTCGAAGGAGGCAACGGAGCGGTGCATCCTCATGAAGACCTCCTGGCAGGCGTCCTCGGCCTCCGGGCCAGGGCCCAGCATGCGCACCGAGAGGCGGTAGACCATCGGCGTGAGGCTGCGCACGAGCTTACGCCACGCTGCGGGATCACCCTGGCGGCATCGTCGGTGGAGGGAGGCATCGGCGCTCGTCTCGGGCAAGGGGGAGGTCTCTACTGGGGGTCGGGAGGTCGGAGGTTCACTCGTTCTCGCCACCTGTCCTTACCCGAGGGATCGCCGAAGGGTTTCGTGTTTTTTCCCCAGCCTGCGTGGGGGGCGGTGTCCGGGATAGAGTAGGCCCGACCGAGGGGCGGCTCGGCCTCCGCGAGGCCATCGGGGCCTCCAGCCGCGAGGGCGGACACCTCGGCCAGCGCTGGGAGATCACCCGTGCCTTCGCCCTCGGTGACGAGGCTACCGGGACCAGCGTTCTCGAGGAGCTGTACGCCAAGCACGCGCGCGCCGCGGTCGACGTCGACCTCGACGCGCTCTGGGCAGAGCTGGGGGTGGTGCCGCGCCAGGGCTTCGGCCGACGCGGCGTCGAGCTGAGCGATCACGCGCCCCAGGCGGCGATGCGCCGGGCGATGGCGGGGCAGGCGCTCCGTGCCCTCGAGGGGGTCAGGGGCTCTGCACCATCGGGATCGCGCCGCTGAGGAGCTCGCGTCCTTGGAGCCTCGAACCGAACAGGGCATGATCCCCCCCATGCTCTGTCCCACGCCCGAAGCCCAGCGCATCGATGCCCAGGGACGTCCCTATTTCTTGTGGGACGTGGACATGACGCTCGCTCGCTTCCTCACCAAGCTCGACCATCTGGATCCAGACGTGCGCGGGTACTGGGCAGGCAAGCTGCTGCGCCAGGCCAAGCCCGACGACGCCCTCCTGTACATCACGCCCCAGGAGATAGCGGATCTCTGGCCCCACCTCGAGCGCTACCTCGGCCTGCAGCGCGGCTTCTGGACCTGGCTCCTCGACGCCTGGGGGCAGCGTGGCCGCGTCCGTCGGTAGGCTCACTCGGCTGCAAACGAGGATCCTCTGGGAGCTCTCAGGGATGGAGCCCCCGTGGGTGCTCTTTGGTGGCGGAGCCCTCTGCGGCTTCCACCTGCTCCATCGCGCGACTCGCGATCTGGACCTCGCCTGGCAGGGGCAGGAGGAGCTCGCGGGGCTCGACGACGAGGCGATCGACGTGCTGCGTTCGTCGGGGCTCGAGGTTGAACGCGTGGTCCACGGGCCCGCCTTCTCCCGTCTGCTCGTTCGGGACCAGGGGGAGCAGACCGTCGTCGATCTGGTCGCCGATCCGACCGATCCTATCGAGGGGCCGGATTCGCGGCCGCTCGGCGATGTCCAGATCCTCGTCGCCTCTCCCCACGCGCTGCTGGTCGGCAAGCTGTGTGCCTTGCTCGGCCGCAGCGAAGCCCGCGACGTGTTGGACGCAGACGCCCTCTCTCATTCCGGCGGCGATCTGCGGCGTGCCATCGAGGACGCGCCGCGCAAGGATGGCGGATTCTCCCCCTTGACGGTCGCCTACCTCCTGCAAGGGCTTCCTCGCATCGTCTTCGAGGAGGCCGAGGTCGCTCCGGTCGACGAGCTCGTAGGGGCTCGCGACCGACTGGTGGAGGCCCTCCTGGAGGCCGGCGGACCGGAGTAGCCTTCGATGGGCTCCTCCCTCGGGCCTCCTCCCTCAAGGGCCCGCAAGCCACCGCAGCGCTACACCGGAGCCATCTCCGTCCAAGGTCGGGTACGTCCAGGCGGCCCAGAGCTCGGCGCCCGTGTCAGGACCCTCGGGCCCCGCGGGGCCGGCGGGGATGAGGGTCGGGCTCGGACTCCGCCGCGCAGGCGTCTGGTTCGCCGACCTCGGGCTCGGGCGCGGCGACCTCCCCCTCGGTGACCTCTGGCTCGGGCTCGGTGACCTCTGGCTCACCGGGCTCTGGATCGGGGGCCTCGGGCTCCGTGGCCCCCGGCTCGAGAGCGTGCACGTCGGGCTGCGGCGCCGCCACGTCCTCCGCTGGCGCCGACGGCTCCGCGATCGTGTCCGCAGCTTCCCCGCCGCCGCCTGAGCCACCCGCGTCACGCGCGCCTTCCGCTCCGCCGAGGAGGGAGGAGGAGCAGCGCCGCCCAAAGCCGGTGGCGTCCGCCTGTGCCCGAGCCTCCGTTCAAGGCCAGAAGGGCAGACACCCCGTGACCTGGCCCGAGCTCACCATGTAGGTGTTCCCGAGGGTGGTGAGCACGGGGGGCGTCGTGCTGTTGATCCACTGGAGGTCGAAGACGTCCCAATTGCGGTTGGTCTGGTCGAGGTAGACGGGCCCGAACGTAGCGACGACGGTGCCGTAGCTCAGCACCTCGACCGTGGCGTTCGTATCGGTGCTCCACGAGTCCTCGAAGGTATCGTCGTAGTAGTGCACGACGAAGCGATACGTGCCCGGGAGGGGCTCGGAGATGTTGATGTGCTCGGGACCGTAGCCGTCCACATCGTCCACGTCGAGGAAGGGGTCGTCCTTCCAGTCCCCCTGCACTCCCCAGTCCGGCGCCGGGTTGCCGAAGTGGCAGTCCAGGGTGCAGTCGAAGAAGGTGCCCCCCGGGAAGTAGAGGTGGCTGTCCACGTCGCTCAGGTCCGCATCCCAGCTCAGCCGGATCGTCAGGCCGATCTCCTCCGGTGGCGGCTCGGTGCCGATTCCGCTGACGTCCAGGTTCATCTGGGGCTCGGCGGGATCGTCGGTATGGAGGATGAAGTAGCCGGCGTCGGGCCCCGCGAGGAGCGGGGCGTAGCTGACGTCGAAGGTATAGCTATCGCCCGGGGTGAGCTTCAGCGGGAAGGCCGGCTCGTTGTCGACCTGGAACTCCTCGGTGAGCGGGCCGAAGAGGAAAGCGTTCGAGCGGGTGATGTCGCTCAGGTTCAGGTCCTCGGTCGCGCTGCAATTCGAGAGGGTCGCTTTCATCACCTTGACGTCTCCACGCTGGACCTGCCCGAAGCTGAGCGAGCTGGGCTTGAGGCCGCCGCACGGCTCCGGGACCTCCACCGAGGCCTTGATGTGGCTCTCGAGGGGGATCTCCACCAGCGGCGTCGCCGGATCCGTCGAGCCGATGCGCAGGGTCCCTGTGCCCCCCTCGAGCTCCTGGAAGACCACCATCACCAGGGTGTGCTTGCCCGGGAGGATGGTCTTCGGCAGCGGCGGCACGAGGCTGATGGAGAAGTCCGCGGAGCTGCCCGCTGCGATGGAGAGCTCGGTGAGCTGGAGCGGCTCCTTGCCGACGTTGAAGACCGTGAACTGTCGCGCCAGGGGCTCCTGCAGCGGGGAGATGTAGCTGAAGATGTGCTGCTCGGGGTCCACGGCGATGGTGGGATCGTCGGGGATGTCCGGGCCCGGCTCGGGCTCCGGCTGCTCTTCGGGCTCCGGGGTCGGCTCCGGCGAGGGCTCGGTCCCCGGCTGGGCATCGGCCTCGGACTCCGGCTCCGTGCCGGGCTCGGTCCCGGGCTCGGTCCCGGGCTCGTTGCCTGCGTCGGTCCTTGGCTCCGCGCCGGTCGTATCCGCGGCCGAGAAGGGGGACTCGCCGCGCTCTCCAGCCGGCTCCCCTTCGGCCTCGATGGGGCCGGTGGGACCGGTCCCCTCCGGGGTATCGCTGCAGGCGAGGAGGGTGAGCGCCCCAAAGAGGAGCAGTGCGCGTGTGGGCTGGGTGAGGATCATCCACCGCCTCCGGTGCTGAGGGTCGAGGGGCTCCCTGGGCCGCGTTCGTATACCAAGCTGGAGTCCGACGCACGCTCCGGGCGGAACCGGGTGTCGCCGACGGGATCTGTCATGGTCGCCTCCAAGGGCCTCGACGGCCCGGGATGATGCCACAACCCTCCGGGACAACCCGAATGGTCCGGGTTGACGTGCGCCTCGGGGACGGGCTTTCTCGTCCCATGATGCACGTCGAGCTGGCGGCCGAGGCCAACGAGACCCCCCTTACCCGGGGCGGCGTCGAGTCCCTCGCGCGGCGGCTCGCGGGCCTGGCCGACGACGATCCCGTCCTCCAGGACGCTGTGATCACCGCCAACCCTGACGGGGCGGCCCGCCTGGCCCTCGCGGCCGCGGCCGCGGGGCGGCCGCTGGACATCGACGCCAGCATCTCGCTCCTCCACCGCGCCAGCGAAGACGAGCTCGTGCCGCTCCTCGTGGGAGCGGCCGAGGGCGACAAGGTCCCGGCCCTGCTCTCCGCTTTCCACTCCGAGCGGCTGAGCTGGAAACGGGAGGCGATGCTGCTCTTCCTGGCCGCGGAGCTGACGGCGGGCGAGCCGCCGGAGGAGCTGGTCACGGCCCTGCGTCTGCTGGGCAATCGCCCCCTGAGCTGGGAGTCCCAGGAGCTGCTCGGGCTGGCGGCGGACGTGGTGCGCCATCCAGAGATCGACCGGGTCGCCGCGATGCACCCGGAGGCCAAGCTGGCCCGCAAGGGGCTGGCGAAGGACCCCTACGCCAGCTTGCGCCGGGGCCTGGTGCGTCCCCTCGAGCGCGACGTGCTCGAGGTGCTGCCGGAGCGCGAGCCGCCGCGGGTGGTCCGGGGCTTCACGGTGCAGCGCTCGGCGCCCAAGGTGGGCCGCAACGATCCCTGCCCTTGCGGCAGCGGGAAGAAGTACAAGAAGTGCTGCATCGGCGCTGATCAGGCGAGGGAGGCGAATCCCTCCCCCATCGCTGGCCTGACCATGGACGAGTACCTGGTCCAGGCCGGCGAGCACATGAGCCCCGCTCAGTTCTACGAGCGGCGACCCGAGGAGGTGCTCGCCGCGGATGTGGGCCTCCTGAGCATCGAGCATGTGCTCGTCGGCATGCGCCGCCTCTGCGACTACCGCCTCTGGGACGAGGCGGTCGCGATCCTCGACAAGGCCGAGGAGGCCGACCTCGAGGTTCCGGCCTCCTATCGTGGCGAGCTGGTGGGGCATATGATCGACTCCGGCGACCTCGACCGAGCGCGCACGGAGGCCGCCGAGCTCCCTCCGGAGACGCTGCTGGTCAGCGAGGAGCTGGTCCTGCGCCTCACGGCTCCGGACGCGAAGGTCAGTGAAGAGCTCGCGACGCTCCATGCCGTCGCCCTCGACGGGCTGAAGGACAACCCGGTCCAGCTCGTGGAGATCGCCCATGCCCTCCTTGCGCTCTATCCGGCGCTCGGGGTGCCGATGGCGCGCGCCTGCCTCGAGGACGACGATCGCAACGTGCACGGCCTCCTCGAGCGGGTCGAGGACGCCCGGGCGCGGCTCGGCCTCGCCGGCCACGACCCGGTCTGGGAGTGGTGGCAGCGGGTGCGCCACGGCCGTGAGGCCGAGGCGGAGCGCAACAAGAAGCTCGAGGAGCTCGAGGGCCAGCGCAAGGCCATCGCCGGCACGGTCGAGGGGCTGATGTCGCGCCTCAGCGAGACCAAGGGACGAGAGCGGGAGCTGGAGGGGCTGCTCGAGGAGCAGGCGGCGGCCCTCGCCCGGGCGGAGGCCACCTCCTCCACGTCCGGCGCCGGCGGGAGCGACGCCACCTCGAGCCGACGGGACGTCGAGGCCCTGCGGCGCAAGCTCCAGACCCTCAAGGATGAGCTGAAGGTCCGCAACGCCGAGCGGCGACGACAGAACGAGGAGCTGGACGATCTCCGGGATCAGCTCGCCGGCCTGGAGGGCGCCGAGGGGGACGCTGAAGAGGCCACTGCGCAGGCCGCGGAGGCCCAGCACTTCGAGGCCTGGATCCCCCAGCTCGACCACTGGAAGCCCCTCATCCCCGAGCTGAGCGATAGGGCCGCCGATGCGCTCCCCCGCCTGCCCCGCGCCGTCGGCAACGCGGCC
>CAZEHU010000056.1:2994-9868 GCA_964511605.1 uncultured Myxococcales bacterium | reverse complement strand
GATGCCGATCTGGCGATCCACGTCCGTTTCCCGCTCGATCCCGAAGACCTCCAGGATGGCCACCGCCAGCACGCTGGCCACCGCCACCGGTACCCCGACGAGCACGGCGGTGCGGGTCCCGACCCTCCACCAGGCGTAGGCGCGACCTGGGTCGCCGGCCCCCAGGGCCTGCGCGATGAGGGGCTCCATCGCCCAGCAGAAGCCGAAGCCGATCATCGTGATCGTCATAGCGACGGCATTGCCGGTCGCCACCGCGCCGAGCTCCAGCGCGCTCACGCGGCCGACGCAGGCGGTGTCGACCACCGACATCATCATCACCGCGATCTGCGCGAACCCGAGCGGCGCGGCCAGCCGCGCTGTCTCCCGCAGCTCCGACCGCCAGCGACGCACCCGCGTGGAGCCCAGCGCGCGCTGCGTGCGGATCGGCGCGTGGGTGCGACCCGCGCGCCGCCTCATCGACGACCGCCCGCCCGCCTCTCGACGTCCTCGGTGCGGCCGCCCGCGATCAGAGGTTGTCCACGCCGAAGCTCGGCATCGAGCAGGGCCCGAAGATGCCCGTCCCGCTGGGTTGACGACACCAGGACACGTCCGCGCCGCCCCAGACCCACCCCACATGGTCGACGAGGGTGCCGTCCGGCGCGAAGAGCCGCGCCGCGTCCTCCCCCTTGAGGCCAAAGAGGTGGTGGATCCCCTTCTGCAGCACCACCACCTCCCCGGCCGCCATCACGGTGCCCTCGGGGAAGGTGTAGACACCGTTCTTCGGTGCGTCGTCGGCATCGGTGAGCCAGTAGCCGCTGATGTCGACCTCGTCGTCGTGCGGGTTCACCAGCTCGATGAGGTCGTCGCCCTTCGAGGTCACCTCGTTGAGCACCACGTCCCAGGGCATGTCCTCGCACGTGCCGGCAGCCCACCCATCGCACGCATCGTTGCAGCCCGCCTGCCCTGCCCCCATGCCGAGGTGCTGGCAGGTGATGGCCCGCACGTCGAGGCCATCGCAGAGCTCGTCGATGTCGGCGTGGTCGTCGCCACACTCCCAGGCGGGGTTGTCCTCGTTGGGAGCGCCGGGCGTCCCATTGGCCAGGGCCGTCACCTCACCGGTCTTGTCGGGGATGAGCCCCACATTGGCGTCGTTCGCGGAGTGGCTCGCGTTCCAGCTCATGGCCGCGACAAGGTTGTTCTGCTCGTCGTACAGGGCGACGCTGTCCGCATCCCCCAGGCCAAAGTCGAACCCCTGGGCCTGGGCGCTGCCATAGATCAGGAAGTAGCCGCCGCCCGGCACGGTGGTGCCCACCGGGAAGGTATAGACGTGGATGGGGTTCGAGTCGGTGAGCCGCCAGCCACCGATATCCGCGTCGGTCTCCAGCAGGTTGGCGATCTCGACCCAGTCCGCGGGCACGCCGGAGGGCGCGACCTCGTTGATCACGAGCTCGATGTCGCCCGGCTCCGGCTCGGGCGAGGGCTCCGGAGAGGGCTCGGAGCTCGGCTCCGCCGACGTATCGCTCCCGGGCTCGGCCTCCGGCTGACCCTCCGGCTCCGTCGCCGCGTCGGGCTCCCCGGAGCCGCCAGGCGTCGAGTCCCCGGAGTCAGCGCAGCCAGACGAAGCCAGCGCAAGCGCGGCGAGCACGATCAGGACAGAGCGCAGCTCCACGGGGCCTACCAGTCGTCCACGCTGCCCGGGGAGCGGAAGAGCTTGCCAGCGTTCTTGCACTCCTGCTCCGCCGCGAATTCGATGTCGTCCCATGTGATCTCTCCCTGGCGAGACGCCGCCCGATAGGCCGCCCGGACGACGGCGTTCTTGATATGGCCACCGCTGAGCTCGAAGGACTCTCCCAGCTCCTCGAAGTCGATGTCGCCGTCGATGGGGCACTCCTTCGGGATGAGCAGCTCCCAGATGGCGGCCCGATGGTCGGGCTCCGGGAAGGGGAAGTCGATCTTGAACTGGATCCGCCGCGCGAAAGCGTCGTCGATGTTCTTGTCGAGGTTGGTGGTGAGGATGCAGACCCCCTCGAAGCGCTCGATCTCCTGCAGGAGCAGGTTGACCTCCATATTCGAGAAGCGATCGACCGCGTTCTCCACCGAGACCCGCTTCGTGAAGAGGCTGTCCGCCTCGTCGAAGAGCAGCATCGAGTGGTTGGCCCGCGCGGAGGTGAAGATCTTGGCGATGTTCTTCTCGGTCTCGCCGATGTACTTGCTCATGATCTTCGGGATCGAGACCTGGTAGAGCTTCATGCCCAGCTCGGTGGCCAGGATCTCGCTGCACAGGGTCTTGCCCGTGCCCGGCTCCCCCTTGAAGAGCACGCAGATGCCCTTGCCGGTCACGAGGCGCTTGCCGAAGCCCCACTTCGACATGACGAAGACGCGGTTCTTGCAGGCGTCGAGCACCTCCTGCACCAGCACCTTCTCCCGGTCCGGCAGGACGAGGTCCTCGAGGGTCAGCTTCGCTTTCGAGCGCACGGAGAGGTCGCTCATGCTGGCTCGGATCTGCCCCTGGGCCGCGGCCTTGAGCGTCGCCTGGGCGATGCACGGCTCCTTGGACCCGGTCGTCGCCAGCGCGTTCCTCACCGCCACGTCCCACGCCTGGGCGATCTGGGCGCCGGTGATCTCGAAGCGGGTCGACAGGTCGTCCAGGTCCACATCCTCAGCGAGGCTCACACCCGTGGGCCGGTGGAGCTCCCAGATCGCGAGGCGCTCCGGGACCTCCGGCAGCTCGAGCTCGAGGCGCCAGCCCACGTAGCGCTCTACGGAGCCATCCGCGTCGTCCGGCGCGGTGGTCGTCAGGATCGTCAGGCCGCCGTGACGCTCGAGGTGTCCCAGCAAGGCGGGCAGGTGCTGCTGGGTCTTGGCGAGCAGGGGATCGGCCCGATCGAAGAGGAGCACGGCGCCCTGCACACGGGCCTCGGTGAAGAGCGCATCCAGCCTGGCCGGGATGCGCGCGCCCGCGGCGGCGAGCTGGCCGGCGTCGACGACGACGAGGGGGCGCCGCACCTCCGTGGCCAGCGCTTGGGCCAGGTGGGTCTTGCCGCTGCCCGGGGGCCCCGCCACCTCGAGGACCAGGCCACCGGCCCTGGGGAAGGGCGCGGGAGAGCCCGCCGGTCCGTGATGGACGAGCTCCGCGACGAGGCGCTGCAGGATCTCCGCCTCCCCCTCGGGGAGGGCGACCCGGTCGAGGCCGTGGGTCGGGTCGATCAGCGAAGCGAGGGCTCGGAGATCACCGTCCAGACTGCGCCGCCCCAGCACGTAATCGGCCAGGCGCTCGGGGGGACGCAGCTCCTGGGCGAGCACGCCGGAGCCCTTGGGATCCTTGGGGGCCGTCAGGGTCAGCAGGCCCGCGCGCACGAGGCGCGAGTCCTCCGCGAAGAGCGAGCGGCCCATCAGGCGCTCGGCGCGTCGCGGGAAGAGCACCGCCAGCGCCAGGTCCGCGTCCACGAAGTCGAGGAGGATGTTGTTGTTGTAGCGGGCCACCCGCTGGCGGAAGGAGAGGTCCAGCATCGGCGCGAGCGCGAGCTGGAGGATCGAGGCCTCCACCGGCTCGAGGCGGTAGGTCTCGACCACCTGATCGAGGGGGAAGGGGCGCTCGGCCTCACGGGCCTCGGCGCGCATGGTGGCCAGCTCACGATCGAGGGAGCCGAGGCTCTTGCTCACCGCCTCCTCGGCCTTGCGAGCGTGCTCCGCGGACTCGTAGGCGCCGTGGCGGAGGCGGATGTGGTGCTCCAGGAGCACCTCCCACCGCTGGATGATGCGGTCGACGAAAGCGGCGTTGTGCTCCTGGGGGGTGGGATCGTCCACGGCGACGAATCCTGCGGGCGGGCTCCTCCCCCGTCAAACCCGTTCGCGCCAGAGGCCGGGTCCGGTAGCATGCGCTCCGTGCGACGATGGCTCCCTACGCTGGTCCTGGTCGGCGCCCTCCTCGGGTCCGCGCCGGCGCACGGCCAGCACCAGGCGGCGCCAGCCCCCGAGAGCCCTTCCCCTGCGGCCCCCCAAGCTCAGGAGGCGGAGGAGGACGAGGTCCCCGCCGAGGTCCAGGCGGTCGCGTCGCAGGTGGACGCCCTGTGGACCGAGGCCGGCCAGCTCGCAGCGGCCGGTCACTACCTCGAGGCCGCGGAGCGCTACGAGGCGGCCCTCACGCGGCTCGGCGACATCGCCGATCACGTGTCCGGCGAGACCTTCTACAGCCTGAACTTCGAGGCGGGCTCCATGTGGCTCTACGCGGGCCACTACGACCGCTCGCAGACGCGCCTGTACCAGGCGATCGAGCTCGCCTCCTCGGTCTACGGTCCTGCGAGCAACGAGCTGTACCAGACCTACGCCATGCTCACGAACCTCCTGGTCTCCATGGGCAACTTCGAGCAGGCAGAGGCCGGCTACAACGTCATGCTCCAGCATGCAGAGCGCGCCAGGGGCAAGGAGAGCGTGGAGGTGGCCTCCATCGTCTGTGGGCTGGCCCAGCTCGCCACGTTCCAAGGCGACATGGACCTCGCCCTCGAGCGCTACGAGAGCGCGATGCCGAAGCTCGAGGCCGAGCTGGGGCCCGAGCATCCGAGCGTGCTGACCTTCCTCGGGGGGCTGTCCTCGGTCTACGATCACAAAAAGCAATACGAGAAGAGCCTCGCCGCCAGCAGGCGCATCCTGAAGGCGCGCAAGAAGCTCCTCGGAGAGCGCTCACCACCCACCGCCAACGCCATGAACAACGTGGCCAATGCGCTCCTCCGTGTCGGCAAGCTGAAGGAGGCGCGCCGGCTCGCGGAGGAGGCGGTCGCCATCGACGAGGAGACCCTCGGCAGCTTCCACATCGCTACCGGCAACCATAGCTATACCCTCGCTTATATCCTGGTGGCCATGGGCAAGCTGGACGATGCGGTGCCCCTGGCGCGGCGCTGGGCGGAGAACAACCAGCTCCTGATGAAGAGCGCCGAGGCTGCCACCACCGAGTCGCGCTTCGAGAGCTTCCTCGCCCTCTGGACGCGCCAGGAGTCCGCGGCCTTCGGCCTGGCCCACCACGCGCCCCACCACCGGGGCGCCGTGGAGCTGGCGATGGCCTCGGCGCTCCTCAAGAAGGGCCGCTCGATCGACGGCGCGATGCACCTCGCCCAGGCGATGGCGGGCGGGTTCAACGCGGAGGGGCAGAAGGTACTGGCCGGGCTGCGGGACCTCCGCTCTCAGCTCAGCGAGCTCGCCCTCGAGGGCCCGGGGGACAAAGGCACCACCGCGTGGCTTGGGAGGATCAAGGACCTCGAGCTCGAGGCGGAGTGGCACGAGCGGCAGCTCGCGGATGCCTCGGCCGCTTTCCGAGCCCGCGACCTCCCGGCCGTCGGGGAGGTGGTCCAGGTCGTCGCCAAGCGCATCCCGGAGGGGGCGGCGCTGATCGACTACGTCGCGTTCATGCCGACCTACTACGGCGCCAAGGGCGACGAGCCGCAGTGGGGCCCGTGGACCTACGCCGCGCTGGTCCTCACGAGCGACGCCAAGCCCATGTTCCTGCCCGTCGGGCCCACGGAGGACATCGACGCGCTGATCGGAGGGCATCGAGACTGGGTGACCGATCCCGAGACCGATGAGGACGATACCAGCAGCGCCGAGGCGCTGGAGGCGGCGGTGCTGGGGCCGGTGCTGAAGGCCCTCGCTGCCAAGGGCTCCTATCGGAAGCTGCTCGTCGCTCCCGAGGGGGAGCTGAACCTGGTGCCCTGGGCGGCGCTCCACAACGGCACGAGCTACCTCCTCGATCGGGCGACGATCACCGTGCTCGGATCCGGCCGGGACCTCCTCAGGGAGGCGGTGAGCCCAAGCGCCACCATCCGTATCCTGGCAGATCCAGACTTCTCCGGCCTGTCCGAGCCGGCGCCGGGCGGCGAGGGGGCCGGGCTCGGCATCCCCGGGGCGCCGAGCCTCTCGCGCTCCGGCCTGGCTGCGCTCCCCGGAACGCGCGCCGAGGCGGAGAGCCTCAAGCAGATCTTCCCCGGCGCGAAGGCGCTGTTCGGCAAGGGGGCCGACGAGCACTCGCTCCTCTCGATGGAGGCGCCCGGGGTGCTGCACGTCGCGACCCACGGCGTCTTCGTGCCCGACGCGGCGGAGGAGCAGGGCATGCCGCCCCTCGCTCGCTCGGCCCTGGTGCTCTCCCACGAGGAGGGTCAGGGAGATGGCTTCGCGACCGCGATGGAAATCACGGGCATGAACCTCTGGGGGACCCAGCTCGTGACGCTCTCCGCCTGCGATACGGGGCGAGGCTCGGTGAAGATCGGCCAGGGGGTCTACGGCCTGAGGCGCGCGATGCAGGTGGCAGGCGCCGAGACCGTGGTCACGAGCCTCTGGAAGGTGGACGACGTCATCACCCAGATGCTGATGAGCCGCTTCTACCGCGGGCTGAAGAACGGCCGCGGGAGGGCAGAGGCGATGCGCTCGGCGTCCAAGGCGGTGCGACGGGTGCACGGCCACCCGAATGCATGGGCGCCCTTCATCGTCATCGGGCGGGATGGGCCTCTGAGGGGCATCGGCGGCGCGGCTCCGAAGGGTGGCTCCGGAGACGGGGGATGAA
Source organism: uncultured Myxococcales bacterium (assembly GCA_964511605.1). Lineage (GTDB taxonomy): Bacteria > Myxococcota_A > UBA9042 > PHBI01 > JACKFB01 > CAZEHU01. Next base: position 3,339 of record CAZEHU010000056.1, on the reverse strand, counting down.
GCGAGGAGGCCGCGCCGCGTTGGCTCCTGTCCTCGTCACGGGTGCCCTCTTGGCCGCAGGGACCCTCGCTGCGGCGCCAGCGGACGCCCACGGCATCTGGAATCACGTGCATGTGACGAAGTGGGCCATCGAGGAGCTGGGCCCCGGGGAGCTACGGGACTTCTTCGCAGATCCCGAGGTGAAGAATGCGGCGCTCTTCGGCTCGGCCTTCACCGATAGCGGCTACTTCCCGCAGAGCGGGCCGCTCGCCGGGCCGGCCCACGCCTACGCGGAGCACACCCACTGGGAGCCCTTCGTGCAGGACTTCGTGGCGTGGATCCTGGACCACGATCCTCCGCCCTGGAC
>CAZEHU010000056.1:0-2984 GCA_964511605.1 uncultured Myxococcales bacterium | reverse complement strand
AAGAAGCGGGTCGCCTTCCTCATGGGCTGCGCCTCCCACGGCCTCGAGGACGAGATCTTCGACTCCCTCTTCCTCTTCCAGACCCAGGAGCACGACGGGGCGGGCCAGGATCCGGTGGACCCGGCGAGCGATGGTTTCCTGGCGGCGGACGGCAAGATCGAGGTCGTTCCGGAGGCGTGGATGCCGATGGCGACGCTCCTGGAGCTCTACGCGGTCCTGGGGGCGGGGGTGACCGAAGAGGTGATCGAGAAGAGCGTGACCCTGATGACCACCTTCTACCTGACCGAGGACGGCGACGAGGTGGCGCGGGGCTTCGACGAGCAGGTTGCAGAGGAGCTGCCGTGGACGCGGGATCACTACCTGGATCCGAGCATCCCGGGCAGCATCGCCAGCGAGATCCCGGCCACGCGGGCCTACCTCGAGGCGATCTGGGCGCGGCTGCACGGCACCTGGAGCCCCGGGGACATCATCGTGCACAGCTACCCCTCCCCGGGCGAGGCTGTGCTCGGCGCCGAGGCCGGCTCACCCGATAGCTGGATCTCCGTGGTGAGCGGTATGGGCCTGTGGGGAGCCAGCGCCACCTCCACCTTCGTGGACGAGCTTGGCCAGGACGTGCCCTTCGACCTCGAGGGGACGCGCTGGGGCGGCCTGCACACCTGGGGCCGAACGCTGACGTGGCGCCCGTCCGCGGACCTCGAGCCCGGCGCGACCTACCAGATCACGCTGATGCCCGGCGTCGAGCTCATGGATGCGACGCTGTCGACAGCTCCCTCGACGCTGACTCTCACCGCGCCGTGCACACTCGACGATCCTGCCCCTTGCGTGGATCCAGAGCCGGAGCCGACGCCCGCGGGCGACCACGACGTCGAGGAGGCCGGTATCGGAGCGGGCGAGGCCGAAGAGGACGAGCCCGAGAGCGCCTCCAAGGGTGGAGGCTGCGCGGGCAGCGGCTCCCCGGCGATACCCCTGTTGGTGCTGGCCTCGGTGCTCGTCGGCCTCGGACGACGACGATGAGCGCCGCGGCGGAGCAGGCCCTGGCGGCGGCCGGCCTCGACACCGAGGTGCGCGCGCTGCGCCGTCGTCCCACGGCGCCCGGAGAGCCGCCGATGTGGGAGGTCGTGCTGGCCGCAGGCGAGCGTGACCTGACGCTGGAGTGGCAGGACCACGGAGGCGCGGAGGGCGTCCGAGCCTGGAAGCTCGGACCCCGCTTCGCCGCCTCCACCCGGCGCGGGCCCGGGTCGTGGGATGTGGGGGAGCCGGACACGCCCGCCGAGGTCCTCGCCCTCGCGGAGGCAGCATGTGACGCCCTGGCCCGGGCGACGGAGGGACCCGAGCAGGGCGCGGGGTCCTCGAACTCCACCGCGGGTGGCGTCGCGGCGCTCTCCTTCGCGGATCCCGAGCCCCTCCCCGAGGATGCGCTCGAACGCCTCGCCGCCCGCCTCGAGGCCTGGATGCCCGAGCTCCTGGAGGGGCGGGGCGACGTCGCCGGACTCGCGGGCCACGAGGGCTGGAGCCTCCTCGAGGTCCGCCTCTTTCCCCGCTGGACGACCGTCGTCGAGATCCTCCTCGAGGCCACCGACGAGCGGACCCTCGGCCTCATTCTCTACCCCACCGATCCCGACCGACCCGCCTTCCGCCGCGCGACCCACTGGGACCTCATCTACTACTCCGACGACCTCACGGTCGCCGAGCACGAGGGCCTCTACGCCCGCGATGGCGCCTCCATCGAGCGCCTCTGCGACGCGCTGGTGGCCCTGGATCCTGCTCCCTGATCGCCCGGCGGGCTACACGCGCTCGACCCACTCTCGGCGCGCCTCGAGCCGAAGCGCCCCCGAGCGCCAATCGTGGCGAAGCGCCAGAGTGATCAAGGCGGCCTCGCGCAGGGGTCGCATCAGCATGGGGCGAGCGTCCCCTCGGGCCGCCGGGGTCGTCAAGGGGGGGCGGTCCAACCTGCGCTCGAGCCCACTGCACTTGCCTCGAGAGCATTGGTTCCACGTATAGTGAGCTGGCGGTCACCCGGCCGCGGAGAGGGAGGAGAGCATGAGGCGCACCTGTGCGCGGGCCATCCCGGGGCCTGCCGCGCTGCTGGTCATGATCGCGCTCATGGGCTGCGAGGCCGCGACACCCGTGCCGGTGGGGGGCAGCGGGGAGGACGCGGGCGTCGGTGTGACCACCCCCGAGGCGGAGGGGAGCGGCGCCGAGCCTTCCCCCGAACCCTCGGGCAGCGGCACCGAGGAGACACCCGACGTGATCACCGAGGGCCAGGAGCCCGAGGGCACGACGACCCTCGAGGATCCAGGCGCGGCGGCCGCAGCGGCGGTCCCAGGCGCCTTCAAGGGCGCAAGCGAGAGCTACTCGATGAAGGCCACCCTGGCGCCGATCCTCGGCGCCCCCGGCGGCCACACCAAGGACGGCGCCCGCCAACTGCGGCCCGGCATCGTCGGCGCCACCACACCGGGACAAGGAACGACCGAGCCCGCGGGTGGTGCACCCAGCGGGGAGGGGAGCGAGTGATCATGGACCTCCGAAGCATCTTCGTGGCCGCCCTGCTCGCGGCCCTCTGCGCACCCACGGCCCTGGCCCAGGGTGTGCCCAACGTGCTCACCCAGACCGGACGCCTGGTCGACAAGGCCGGCCACCCGATCGACGAGGACCTCGACGTCACCTGGCGCATCTACGGCGCCGAGGAGGACCTGATCGAGGACGCCGCCTGGGAGGAGACCCAGATCGTCACCTTCGACAACGGCTTCTTCAGCGTCGTGCTCGGCCGCGACATCGAGCTGCCGCCGGCGATCTTCGACGGCGGCCCCCTCTTCTTCGGCGTGCAGGTCGGCGACGACTCCGAGATGAGCCCGAGGATGGAGGTCACCGCGGTAATCTATGCCCTCGTGGCCGACAACGCGGTGGGCGATATCACCCCGAGGACGGTCTCCGTGAATGGTGCGGTGATCATCGACGAAGAGGGCCGCTGGGTCGGCGACCCC
>CAZEHU010000055.1:0-9924 GCA_964511605.1 uncultured Myxococcales bacterium | reverse complement strand
GCCGAAGTTGCCGTTGATCTGGGTCGCCATCTCCATCCCGACCTCGGGTCTGAGGTAGAACGGTCCGAAGTCGAACGACCAGCCGTTGATGAACCCGAAACGGTGGAGCAGCCACGAGTCGTTGAGCTCGTCGAGCGGTCCCTCGACGAAGGCGATCTCGATCGAGTCGAGGCTGTACCGGACGATACCGGTGACCGCGACGACGTCGTTGAAGCGGTAGGTCGCGATGAACGGGATCTCCCCGCCGAACGAGTGGACCTCGGCGAAGTACTCTTCGAGCGACCCCTCGTCGTCGTCATCCGACTCGGTCGTCACGAACGTGATCCCCGGGGCGATGGCCATCGAGAGACGCTCGTCGGGCACATCGAGCGCGCGCTTCACGTAGAAGCGGCCGCCCATCCCGCCGACCGACGCCCACCGCGACATGGAGGTGAGCGTGGCCGAGGGCTCCGAGGGCATCGAGCTCCTGAGCCCCTTCGATGCGTGGAGCGGGGGGGAGTTCGGCGGTCTACGGGTGCTGCTCAAGGCCGTGGGCAAATGTACGACGGACCATATCTCTGCCGCGGGCCCCTGGCTCCGCTACCGCGGCCACCTGACCAATATCTGCGGCAACCTCTACGCGGGCGCGGTGAATGCGTTCAGCGCTGAGACCGGCTACGGCCCCGATATCCTGGACGACGGCGCCGAGTACACCCTCCCCGACCTCGCCAAGCGCTGGAAGGCGGTCGGGCAGGACTGGCTGGTGGTGGGCGACGAGAACCTCGGCGAGGGCTCGAGCCGCGAGCACGCGGCGATGGAGCCGCGCTACATGGGCGCCCGAGCGATCGTGGTGAAGTCCTTCGCGCGCATCCACGAGACCAACCTGAAGAAGCAGGGCGTCCTGCCCCTCACCTTCCGGAACCCCGCGGACTACGATCTCGTCCAGGCCACTGCCGTCGTGGCCACCGAGGGAGTGACCTCGCTGGCGCCGGACTCCACGGTGACCCTCGTCCTCACCCACGAGGATGGTTCGGTCGATCGCGTCGCGTGCGACCACAGCCTCAATGAGGAGCAGATCGCCTGGTTCCAGGCAGGCAGCGCCCTCAACAAGATCCGCGCTTCGCGCTGAGCGAGCTCCGGCGCTACGGAAAGCGGATCTTCACGCGGATGAGGGGAGCGCTGCCGGGCTCGGGTGCGCGCCCGCACGCTTGCCCGGCGCGAACACACTCCAGGCCGCTCCAGCCGTTGATCTCGTAGCCCTCGTCCGGGTGCTGGTCGGGCAGGGTGTCGCCGCCGCCGCGGACGTACCACTCGGTGAACTCCTGCCAGGTGAGAAGCTGGCGGGGCGGGGCCTTGGCGCGCCCCCCGGGGGCCAGCTCGACGACGAAGACCTGCTCGCCACGCAGGTGGAGCTCCGAGTCGTCGCCGGAGGTCAGGAGGGCCACCAGGTCCTCGCTCTCGTCCGGGGGCATCGGCGTGGGGGCGGAGCGGGGGGCCGAGGCGCACGCGGCCAAGTGCCCGAGGGCGACCAGGACGAGGACACCGAGGAGGTCTCCGCGCACGCCCAGCGCGCGACGCTGTGTGGATTCCCACATGATCCGACCTCCTGGATTGTGCCAGAGCGCGCCGGAGGGCGGCGATTCGCCCCCTCACGATACGATCCATCAAGGGCCGTGCCAACGAAGGGGGAGGCCCTGGAGGTGGGCCGCGACGCCGGGGCGCGGAGCCTCGAGCCGACCGCGCGCGGCAGGCTCGAGGCTCGCAGAGAGCCCGTCGCTACTCCGGCTGGAGGAGGTTCGAGGCCTCGAGGTCGAAGTCGTAGACGCCGTAGCGACCCGCGGGCACCAGCACGCGGGTGCCGTCCACGCGCAGCTTGTCCGGCCAACCCTGGGTCGGGAAGTAGGCTTGGGGCTGCGGGTCCGCTGCATCCGAGAGGTTCACGCTGAGCAGGCCGCCGGGCACCTGGAAGAGCGCCAGTCCACCGGCCGCGCCGCGGAGCGAGGCCCAGGCGTCCACGTCCATCGTGCCGAGCACCTTGAGGGTCTCGGCGTCGAGGATCGAGACCTGGACCGGGTCGCCGCCGTAGCCGTAGTACCCGTAGCCATCGTAGGCGTAGCCGTAGCCGTACCCGCCCGCGAGCGCGTCACGATGGGCGACGATGGCGTGGCCAGCCCCGTCGAGGGCCATCGTGTCGACCACACGCCCCTCGAAGCGGTGGTAGGACTCGAGCGTGGCCACGCCGCCGGTGACGGTCACGCGGCTCAGGGCGCTCTCGACGAACGTGTCCGCGTAGACCTGATCCTGGGTGTAGAGGGTCGAGCCCTCGGCGAAGAGGAGCTGGCCGGGCACGTTGATGGGCTCACCGAGCGCGGGACTGGACGGATCCGAGAGGTCGAGCGCGGTGACGAAGTACTTGAAGTAGGGGCGATCGTCATCCTCGACGTCGAAGACCTCCCGGTGGCCGACCCAGAGGGTGGAGCCCTCGGCGAGGGTGCCGGTGGCCTCGTGCTCCTCGGGCATCACGATGGGCTCGCCGATGGCGGGGGCGGCCGGATCCGAAGCATCGAGCACATGGAAGGAGTAGCTCTGCCACCAGCGGCTCTGGTTGTCGGTCCAGCAGTCGGTCCAGGTCTCGATCTCCTCGGCGTCGACAGGCTCGCAGTCGTCCTGGGTACAGGCGTAGAGGCTGCCCTGGCAGAACTCCCCACCGCCCTCGGGCGTCACGCAGTAGATCTCGCCAGAGTACCAGATCTCCTCGTCCTCGCTCTCGGGATCGTCTCCCTTCTGGGCGGGAGCGTCGTCGTCGTCGCCGTGGTCCTCGCCCTCCTCACCACCTCCCTCGTCCGGAGGCTCGGTGGCGTCGTCCGGGGGCGGCGAGGCGGGCGTGCTGGTCGGGGCGGGCGCGCCGGAGCCCGAGCTTCCCCCCCCGCTGCTGCCGCTCCCCCCCCACCCCTCGCCGGGGCGGGTCACGCAGACCTGGAGCTCACCGAGCTCCTCCTGGTGGCTCTCGGAGGTCGTGAACACCAGGGCATCGCCGACGGCCTGCCCGGGGGGCGGGCCGCCGTACCAGTAGACCTCGCAGGCCCACTCGCCGGCCATATCGGGCGTGGGCATGGGCTCCCGGCCGCCGCCGTAGTAGTCCTTGTACTCGACGATCTCGTCGGTATCGAGGGTGGCGGTCTCGACCGGGGCGCTCGGGTCGCTCACGTCGTAGAGGGTGAAGCGGGTGGTGAAGCTGCCGGCGTCGCTGTCGTACACGCTCCCGGTGGCGACGACGGTCGTGCCCAGGGAGGCCACGCTGGCGCCGGTCGGCACGTCCAGGGACGCCAGGGGCTTGGCCGTATCGGGGTTGCCCTCCTTGGACAACAGGTCGAGCTGCCAGGCGCCATCCTCCGGGCAGTCCCCGTACCACCAGTAGTCGGTGGTGGTCTCGAGGCGCGCGTAGGCATCCCCTACGAGGAGGAGATCGGCGTAGCTCGGCGCCAAGGGCAGGGTGCCCAGGGTCTCGGGGGCGTCGGGATCGCTGATGTCGTGGGTGCCCAGGCTGGTCTCGCTGATGCTCGCGGCCACACCCTCGGCCACCGGGAAGCTCCGGCGCACCGGCGAGTCGTGGTTCAGGGTCCCACGCGCCGTCAGGGAGCTCGCGGAGAACGTGAGGATCTGCACACCGGACAGGTAGCCGTTGTCGTTCCAGCCGGAGTAGGGCAGCAGCACCAGACCGGTCTCCTCCTCGGCATTGGGCCCCTCGGAGGGGTTGCCCTCGAGGGCGTCGTCGACGACCGTGAAGGCGCGGTGATCCCAGTTGGCCTCGCTCCAGCCGCCGTCGAGCTCGAGGTCGACGCGCTGCACCAGCGGGTCGGGGCTGTCGAGGTCGGTCGTATCGTAGAGGCTGACCGCCAGGTCGCGCGGTCCGTCCTCGTCGTTCACGCCGACGCCGAGGAGGCGAGTATCGCCCAAGGCCGGCTTGAAGAAGTCGTTCCACCCGCTCACCACGAACTCGGCGTGCTCGATGATGTCGCCCTCCGCGGTGATCTCGAAAGCGTGGAAGGGGTCCTGCACGAAGTAGGTCACGAAGAAGGCCCGATCCTCGAGGAAGATGGTGGCGTAGAGCTGCTCCTCGTCGCCGAAGGTGGCGCTATCGATCGGCTTCGGGTCGGCGAGGTCGGAGACGTCGAAGGTCTCGACGTGGTTCGTCATCTCCGAGGCCTGCTCGTTCCACCACCAGTCGCCCTGGCTCGCGACGCGCAGCACGTCCCCGCGGAGGTCCATGCCGAACTGGCTCTCGACGATGCCGGCCACCTCGATGTCGGCGCCCATCTCCATGGCGCCGCTCGGGTCGGAGATGTCGACGAGGGCTACCGTGCCGACCTGCTCGTTGTCGGTCCACTGGGTGCGGGCCACCATGAGGGCCGAGGGGGTCGCCTGGATGTCGGAGATCCAGCCGCCGAGGTCCAGCTCGCTCTTGGCCTCGAGACCGTCGGTGTTCACGGCGAAGCTCGTGACGACCACCTGATCCCCAGACCAGCCGCCGGGGCCGACCGCGACGCTGACCGCCGGCTCCGTCATGCCTCCGCCGCCCGGAGTGGGCTCGTAGGTCGGCCACACGGTGCTGACCACATAGACGACGTTGTTCTCGCCGTCCGTGACCAGGCGGCTCTTCTGGATGTCGCCGCCGGTGGTCTTGTGGTCGAGGACGGCAGGGGCGCTGGGATCGCTCAGGTCGACGAGCAGCACCACGCCGCCCTCCACCTTTGCGAAGGCCGTGTCCACCCCGCCGTAGTAGCCATGCCAGCTATTCATCAGGACGACCGCCCGATCGTCGAAGGCGTACATCTCGACCGGGTGGCCGTCGACGCGCAAGCCCCCGAGCATGGTGGGATCGTCGGGATCGCTGAGGTCGATGACCTGCAGGCCCCGCCACTGGTTGAGGTTCAGCAGGGTCGAGGCGTCGAGCAGGCGGAAGATGTCGCCTTCGACGACCGTACCGCCGCCAGCGAGACCCTGGCCGCCCTCCTCGCCGGAGCCCTCCACCGCGGGCTCGGGGGCGCCGGTCGCGAGGCTGCCGCCGTCGGTGGCGACGGTGCCGGTGCCGGCTACGGTGCCAGGTGGCAGCCCGGCGGAGACGAACTCGGTCGCGCCCACCTCGGGGTTCGGTTGGTGGGCCTCGAAGCCGTCCTTCGAGCTCTTGCTGCCGCACCCCGGCGCGAGGCCGATCGCTGCGATCATCAGCAAGGTGGTGAAAATGGCCACACCCGTGGGGGCCGCCTTGTGACCGGGCATCGTCACCCGGTGCTGCGTGGTCTGCTTCAGGTCCTTCATGGTGGGCCTCCTCGCCCGGAGATCTCCGGGCTGGTCGAGGGGGTGGGGTCGGCATCGCAGGGAGGGGAAGCGCGCCGTGCTTGACGGTCAAGACAGCAAGATCGGGGCCAAGTCGGTCGGGCCCGCTCGACTCGGGCGACCTCGCGCCCCTCGGGGGGACAGAGCCCGCCTCGAATGGGACCGCCGGCGTCTACACCAGCACGATCGCCCGATCGTAGGACGCTACGGTCGCGTCGCGCGTCAGGAGGACCAGCTCCTCCTCCAGGCCCTGCGCGACCAGGAGCCGATCGAAGGGATCGCGGTGCAGAGGCTCGAGGCGCCGCACACGTCGCGCGTGAACCCAGGAGACGGGGAGCTCCTCGAAGCCCGAGGCACGAAACCAGCGCGCCGCCTCATCGGCGTCGATGGGCATGTCGCCGCGGCCCAGCGCGTGCTCGATGGCGATCTCCCACGAGCTGGCGCTCGAGACCCATGCGCGCGCGCCCGCTGTCTGGAGGTACTCGCGTGCGGGTCTCCCGAGCCGACGGTCGTCGGTGACCGCCCAGAGGGCGATGTGGGTATCGAGGAGGAGGCGCATCGCCTCCGGCCTCGAAGAGCCCCCGGATCGCCTCATTGGTCCCTTCGATAGACCCCGGGACCTCGAAGCGGCCGCGCGCGAGCCCCAGGCGAATGGGCGGCCTCTCCGCGAGGCGGACAAGGCGGGCGGCCGGCCGGCCGTTGCGGGCGATCACCACCTCGTCGGGCTCGCCGGACGCCACCTGCGCCACCAGCTTGGAGAGCTGGGTCTTCGCCTCGAGCATGTTGGTCGTCATCGAGCTCACTGCGGGGCGGTCTAGCCAGGCCTGGTCAAGCGCACAAGCTCTCGGTGGCCTCGCTGCGAGGACTCGGGACCGGAGGCCCCTACTCCTTACCCAGGAGTCGCTTCAGCTCGGCCAGGTCATCGTCGACCTGCAGCTCGATGGCCGCCTGCTTCGCTTCGTACAGTCCCTTGTCGCCGGCCATCTCGTCGAGCTGCTCGACGAACGCGTCGGTCCCCGGGCGGCGGCCGCCGTGCTCGATCAGGCGAGCCCGCACCCGGGCCTTCGACTTCTCCTCGCGGAGGAGGGCCAGGTCGCCCTCCAGGAGGGTCAAGTCGCTCCGGAGGGGACGTACCACCGCGAGGGCGTCCTCGAAGGCGGCCTTGGCCTTGAGGAGGATGGCCTTGGTCTTCTCCAGCCTCTCCTCAGGCCCCTGGAGCTGCGCCTCGAGCGAGCCGATCTTGGCCAACAGCTCCTTCTCCCGGGCCACCAGCTCGGCCATGATTCTCAGGCTACCTTCATCGGCCATGGGGTCCTCCGTGGGCTCCAAGACAGGGGCGATTCATCGGGTGGCGACGTCGATCAGCTCCTGCAGCCAGACCTCGCAACGATCGGCGCGCTCGCTGGCGCGCGCCCTGGAGCTCTCGAGGACCGAGGGCCCAGCGACCCGCTCGCGCATCTCGATGTAGGCCTTGATCTTCGGCTCGGTGCCGCTGGGTCGGACCACGATCCGCCCGGCATCCCCCAGGCTGAAGAGGAGCACGTTCGAGCGCGGCAGGCCGAGGCCGTCGGCATCCTCGGTCTCGAGGTCCAGGCTCTCCTCGACCCGCTCGCCCCCGATGCTCTCGGGCGGATCGCTCCGCAGCCGCGCCATCAGGGCGTCCATGCGCTCCTGGCCCTCGCGGCCCGGCAGGCGCCCGGAGACCTGGCGCGTCAGGTGGATGCCGTGCCGGACCTCGAGCTCGGCGAGGCGATGGGCCAGGGTGCGGCCGTGGGCCTTCAGGTGCGCGGCCATCTCCATGATGGCCTGGGCGGCGCCGATGCCGTCCTTGTCCCGTACCGAGCCCCCGATGCAGTAGCCGATCGCCTCCTCGAAGCCGAAGAGGAAGGTCTCGCCAGCGGCCTCCCGAGCGTAGGCCCGATCCCAGACCCACTTGAGGCCGGTCAGCGTGACCTCACACTCGCAGCCATACGCCCAGGCGATTCGGGCCAGCATGGTCGTCGAGACGATCGTGGTGCAGACGAAGGAGCCCTGGGCCAGCTCTCCGCGCCGAGCACGCTCGCCCAGCAGCCACTCGCCGAAGAGCACCCCCAATTCGTTACCGGTCAGGACCCGGTAGCCGCTCTCCCTGCCGGTATCTCGGACCGCCACGCAGAGGCGGTCCGTGTCGGGATCGTTGGCCACCACGAGGTCCGCATCGGTGGCCCGCGCCCGGCTCAGCGCCAGGTCGAGGGCGCCGGGCTCCTCGGGATTGGGGAAGGCCACCGTGGGAAAGTCCCCATCGGGCTCGGCCTGCTCCCAGACCGGGAAGATCGCGTGGAAGCCACGGCGGGCGAGCGCCTCGAGGACCCAGCGCTGGCCGACGCCGTGCAGGGAGGTGGAGACCGCCGTGAGGTGCGGACCGCGGCCCTCGGGAGGGAGCCCGGTGCCGAGGCATTGGGTGTCGAGGGCGTCGAGGTAGCGCTCCTCGAGCTCCTCGGGATCCACAGGGATGATGCGCCCGTCAGCCAGGGCCTCGTGGAAGGGGACACGCGGCAGGACGCCCTCCGCGCTGGCGCGGTCGGCCTCCTCCCGGATGCGGTTGTCCTGGGGGGGCACGATCTGGTAGCCGCGCTCGGAGTAGACCTTGAAGCCGTTGTCTCTCGGAGGGTTGTGGCTCGCTGTGACGACCCCGATGGAGGCAGCCCCGACGTGCAGGCCCCAGAAGGCCACGACCGGTGTGGGGCAGGGCTCCTCGATCCAGTGCACGCGCATGCCGTGGCCGGCTAGCACCTCCGCGAGGGTGCGGGCGAGCTTGTCGGAGCCGTGGCGCGCATCGCGGCCGAGCACCACACCGGCCTCGGCCGACCCAGGGAGATCCGCGAGGAGCTGGCGAGCCAGGCCCGCACCGATGGCCGCGATGGTGACCACGTTCATGCGGGAGGGACCGGGACCGAGCACGCCCCGGACGCCGGCGGTGCCGAAGGTCAGGGGGCCTGCGAAGCACTCGGCGAGGATGGCGATGTCCTCGGTGGCCAGCAGCGCCTCGAGCTCGGCGCGGGTCTCCAGATCCAGATCGGCCGCCGCCCAGGCCTCGGCCTCGGCCACGATGCGTGCCCGCTCGCTGTCGGAGAACGTGATCAACGTGGAGAGGCCCGCTCAGTCGCTGGTCATGCTTCGCTACAGAGGCCGGACCTCGACCCGACCATCGGGCTCCGTACGGCGCTCACAGCCGCAACCGTAGTCCTGACCCTCCCGCTCGATCAACGCCCCCACCCCGGTGGTGGTGCGGGAGTACATCAGGCGACCCTTGCTGTCGGAGACGTGCACGTCGTCGTTGTCGAAGGCGATCACGTGCAGGCCGTCGGGTGCGGCCCCCCCTGCGGGCAGGACCGTGATCCTGGCGCCGCGCGAGGTGATCGCGTGGGTGTAGAGGAGCTCCCCGTCGGCGTCGCGGACCTGATGGGTGATAGCGCGCTGATCGGGGGGCGGGGGCTCGAAGCGCTCGGGGCCCTGGAGCAGCAGGCCGTCGCAGCTCGCTACCAGGATCGGCGCGCCGCTGCCCACCTCGCTCAGCACCAGCTCGGTGCCCTGCCGCTCCACCTCCAGGGCAGTAGAGCTCCGGAGATCTCCGAGGGTGCCGACCAGATCCAGGCCTTCGCAGGGCGCGGCCGGATGGAGGGCGAGGAGGAGGACGGGGAGTGTGAGCGCGGCCAGCATCGGCGACAGGGTACTCCAGGCGCCGGGGGCGGCGTCAATGAAGGGTTGCTCCACGATGTCGCCGGGGGGCGATTGAGCGCATCGTGACCCGTTTCCGATGAGCGGCGCGCGGGGTACAGTGCCCCCGATGTCTTCCAAGACGGACGAGGAGCTCCCGGGCCTCGAACCCGAGGTGGAGGAGGAAGCCCAGGCTCACGCCCGACGGCTGGCGCGTCGCATCGACGCGACCGAGGAGCAGGCGCAGCGCGCGACGGTGCTCCGCGAGTTCCTGCTGCGCCACGACCCGGAGGTGGCGGTGGCGGTCCTGCGTACCCTGGTGGTCGACGCGCTGCGCGGCCGGGGACGCGAAGCGTGGCTGGCGATGGCGGTGGCGCTGGCGAGCCAGGACATCCCCTACGACGTGGTGGGCGACCTGTACCGCGCGGCGGTCGAGGGGGGCTACGCCGCCCTGCGCATCCTGCTCATCGCGGGGGATCAGGCCCACAAGAGGGCCCACGAGGCGGAGTTCGAGCGGGACGACGAGATCGACTCGATGCCCCTTGGGGTACGCAAAGCCAGGGCCCGGCAGGCCGACTCCGACCTCCTGATCCGCCTCCTCTACGATCAGGAGCCCGCGGTGGTGCGCATCCTCCTCCGCAACCGCCGCCTGACCGAGGACAATGTCCTCCGCCTGGCGACGAGGCGTCCGAACCGACCCGCGGTCCTCCAGGAGGTGGCAGAGGCACCGGTCTGGATCTTCCGCTCGTCGATCCAGCGGGCCCTGATCCTCAACCCCTACTCACCCATGCGGATCGCGGTGACGCTCCTGCCGCTGCTCACGCTGGCCGAGCTGGTCGAGATCACCGAGGTGGGCAGCCTGCACCCGATGGTCCCCGCCGCAGCCCGCGAGCTGTTGCGCTCGAGGGGTTG
>CAZEHU010000054.1:427-9932 GCA_964511605.1 uncultured Myxococcales bacterium | reverse complement strand
GTCTCCGGCGTGCTGATGGCGATCTACCAGTCCAACGCTGGCGGCGCCTGGGATAATGCCAAGAAGTACATCGAGGGTGGCGCCCACGGCGGCAAGGGCTCCGATGCCCACCACGCCGCGGTGACCGGCGATACCGTCGGCGATCCTTTCAAGGATACCGCCGGCCCCTCGCTCAACATCCTCATCAAGCTGATCTCCGTGGTGGCCATGGTCATCGCGCCGATCCTCGTGGCGTGGCATAGCTGAGCCCCATCTGGCCCTGCCTCCCCAGCGGCGGCAGGGCCCGCTCTCGACGGCGGTAATAAGGCTTGATCCCCTCAGGGAAGGCGGGCACCCTCCCGCCTCTTTCGCGCCATCCTCGCTCCGGGCATCGCAGGACCCGCCCGGGGCCACAGACCAGGAGGTGGACATGTTCCTGCGTAAGTACGAGACCGTGACGCTCGTCAACCCCGAGCACGGGGAAGAGGGCATCGAGAAGGTCGTGGGCCGCATGAAGGAGGCCCTCGAGAAGACCGGCGGCCGCGAGATCCGCCTGGAGGACTGGGGGCGTCGCAAGACCGCCTTCCGGCTCCAGCGCTCCGGGGCCACCAAGGCCACCTACCTCTACTACCTCTACCTCGGTGAGAAGACGACGGTGCGGGAGCTGGAGCGCCTGCTCAAGATCACCGAGCAGGCGATGGTCTGGCAGACGGTCGCCCTCGAGGATCGCATCGATCCCGAGACCTTCGACTTCGAGGCCGAGGCGGCCCAGCAGACGATGCAGTTCGAGCGCAAGGAGGAGATCCTGCGCACCGAGGCGGAGGCCGAGACCCGCGCCAAGGCCGTCCGCGCTCAGATCGAGCAGGAGGCCATCGGCCGCGGCCGGCCCCAGCGTCAGGACGAAGACGAGGGAGCTCGCGGCTCCGAGGAGGGCGCCGAGGCCGGCGCCGAGGCCGAGGGTGACAGCAAAGCGGACGCCAGCGCCGAGACTCCGGCGCCCAGCGAGGAGGCATAGTCATGGCAAAGCGAAGTCAGCGGCGGCGGAAGGCCTGTCCCTTCCGGAGTGATCCCAAGCTCGCCGAGCAGCTCGACTACAAGAACCCGGAGCTCCTCCGGCGCTTCATCAGCGATCGGGGCCGCATCGCGCCCCGGCGCATCACGGGCGTCTCGGCCTACTTCCAGCGCAAGCTCGCCCGCGAGATCAAGAGGGCCCGCTCCATCGCGCTGTTGCCCTACGGCTCGGGCGTGTAGGGGGCGATCATGCAGCTTATCCTGACCCAGGACGTGCAGGACCTCGGCGGGGCCGGTGAGCTGGTGACCGTCAAGGACGGCTACGGCTCCAACTACCTCATCCCCCAGGGGATGGCCGTGCTGGCCACGCCGCGCAATCGCACGCGCCTGGAGCACGAGAAGAAGGCCGTCGAGGCCCGGATCGTCCGCCGGCGCAAGAGCGCCGCGGAGCTCGCCGGCAAGCTGAGCGGCACCAGCGTCACGCTGACCCGCCTGGTAGGCGACGACGACAAGATCTTCGGCTCGGTGACCACCAAGGACATCGCCGAGGCCCTCGAGGACGATGGCATCCGCGTGGATCGCCGGCAGATCATCCTCGATGCGCCGCTCAAGGCCCTGGGCGTCTACGAGGTGGACATCAAGCTCCACCGGGATGTGCGCGCCCAGATCAAGGTCTGGGTGGTCGCGGACTAGGCTCCTCGTCGTGCCCCCTGGGGCCCACGACACCCCACCCGTCGTCGCGCTCCGCCTCGTGATGGGCCGGCCCTCCGGCCGCCCCGACGAGGCGCGGCGCACGGATGTGCTCACCGAGGTCGCCCCCGAGGGCTGGCTCGAGGAGGGCCCGGATGCGCCCCCTATCCCCACGCCGGAGGGCGAGGTGCCTCCGCCACCGCCGGGCCACGTCCGCTACACGGTGTACGCCACGCCGGATCGTGTGGAGGAGACCGCCGCCCGCCTCGAGGACCTCGGCCCCGCCTCGCTGATCTGCCAGCCGGTGGATCCCGACTGGAGGGAGCGCTGGAAGCTCTTCTTCCAGCCCTTCCGGATCTCGGACCGACTGGCGGTCCGGCCCCCCTGGGCCGATCCCGATGAGGGGCCAGGCGTCGAGCTCGTCATCGATCCCGGCATGGCCTTCGGCACCGGCCACCACGAGACCACGCGCCTCTGCCTTGAAGCCCTCGATGCGTTGCTCGGGGGGCCCGAGCCGCCAGCCGAGCTCCTCGACGTGGGCTGCGGCAGCGGCATCCTCTCGATCGCCGCGCTCCGGCTCGGAGCCAGACGCGCCGTCGCGGTGGACATCGACGCCGACTCCGTCCGGGCCACATCGGAGAACGCGGAGGCCAATAGCGTCGTGGTGGAGGTCTCCGGCACCCCCGTGGGGGAGGTCGGGCAGACCTTCCCCCTCGTCATCGCGAACATCCTCGCCTCCATCCTGCAGACGATGGCCGAGGACATCGCGCCCCGCGTGGCGCCAGGAGGGAGGCTGATGCTCTCTGGAGCCCTCGAAGAGCAAGCCGACGAGCTCGCAGCGCGCTACGAGGCCCTGGGGCTGCGGCGGATCGGCCAGGCCCGCCAGGGCCGCTGGGTCCGCCTGGATCTGGAGCGCTCCCTTTGACCCGCGTGCGCCTCGCGGTCCCCGTCACAACGGGAGACCTCGTGACCCTCGACGATGGGCAGGCCCACCACCTGATCCGGGTCCTACGCCTCGAGGATGGCGCCGCCCTCGAGGCGGTCGATCGGGAAGGCGGCGTCTGGCGCGCCGCCCTGGTGGACTCCGATCCGATCTCGGTCGAGATCCTCGAGCGCGGCCCTGCCTCCGACGCCAACCCCCGGACCGTGCTCGAGGTCTGGGTCCCCCTCCTCAAGGGCGGCCGGACCGACGACGTGGTCCGGCAGCTCACCGAGCTGGGCGCTGCCCGGATCATCCCCTACGCCAGCGAGCGAAGCGTCGCCCGCGTGGAGCCTTCCAAGGCGGCGGGCCGCCGGGAGCGCTGGCGCTCCATCGCCGCCGAGGCCACGCGCCAGTGTGGTCGCTCCGACCTGCCGCAGATCCCGGAGGAGGCCCCCCTGTCCGGCCTGCCCCGGCCCGTCGATCGTCCCGGCGTCTTCTTCTGGGAGGAGGGCGGGCCGCCTGCCGCCGAGACGCTCGAGCAGGCCGTGGCTCGCAGCCCGGGGGTGCTCTCGATCCTGACCGGGCCCGAGGGGGGGCTCTCCCCGGAGGAGGCCCGCACGCTCGAGTTACGCGGCTGGCGCCCCGCCTCGCTCGGATCGCGAATCCTGCGAGCCGATACCGCGCCGCTGGTCGCGGCGACCTTGGCTTTCGCTGCGCTGGGAGAGGCGGGCTACGGGAGTGGCCCTGGTTGACCCCTCCGGCAGGCCGCGGGATCCTGCTCTCCTGGACCCGGGAGAAGCACGTTGAGCGCAGCGGAGTCGCCCCCACCCCACTTCACCACCCGCGTACCGGTGCGGGCGCTCTGGGTTGTGGCCATCGCGCTCGTGGCGCTCCACGTCGTGGCGGTCACGATCTGGTTCGGGGATCTCGTCGACCAGGAGGCCACTGGCCTCCGCTGCTGGCACATCTCCATCTTCGCCCTCGACGAGGAGGAGAGCTTCGGCACCTGATTGTCCGCGATCATTCTGCTGCCAGCGGGCCGCTGCCCGCTCGCCCGCCGGGCCCGAGAGCGCGCCACGGGCGGCCGCTGGGCCCCGTGGTGGGGCGTGCTCTCCGTGGGTTTCCACCTCCTCTCCCTCGACGAGGTGGTGGCCCTCCACGAGTACCTGAACAGCGCCCTCGGACAGACCTCGTGGACCGATGTCGGCATAGCGGGCGCTGGCCTGGTCTTCCTCGCTTTCCTCCCCTTCTGGTGGGCGCTCGAGCCGCGGCTGCGTTAGCTCAGCATGCTCGGCGGCATCCTCTACCTCGGAGGCGCGATCGGTGTGGAGCGGGCCACCGAGGTCTACACCACCAAGGCGGAGCTCAACTCGCTGCCTTATCACCTCTGGAACGGTCTGGAGGAGGGCCTCGAGATGGCCGGCATCCTGGTCTTCTTGGGGGCGCTCGTCCGCGCGACCGACGCCGAGGAGGCCGGCGCGGCCCCCCCCGCGCTCCCGGCCGGCGCGCCCGAGCCGGACCGTTGAAGCCGGGCCTGCGAGCGTGCTAGAGGCGCGACCTCGACCTCCGGCCCCCTGAGCCCGGAGCGGCGGCCACGCGCCTGGGACGAGATCACCCGGGAGCCTGGGATGTCCGAGACGTAGATCCCCGCCAGCAGCGCACCAGCACTGGAACAAGGAACAGCGACCCCACCATGAAGGTCTTCCACACCCCCACGGCCCTGATCCGCCGATCTGCACTGTTGTCCCTGGCCCTCCTCGTGGCCTCGCCCGCGCTCGCCGTGGGATCGGGCTCCGAGCCTGGTGCGCCCCAGCCCGCCGAGGCTCCAGACCCCGAGGCCGCGTCCGAGGACGCCGAGGCTCAAGGCTCCGGCGCCGCGTCCGAGGACGCCGCCGGAGGCGACGATGCGCCCGTGCTGCGGACCGTGGTCACGGCCACGCGCTCGCCGGCGACGGTCTTCGACGTGGATCGGAGCGTCACGGGGCTCGACGACGACGCCCTGACGAGCCTGCAGCCCCTCGACGGGGCCGAGGCGGCCGCCCAGGCGCCCGGGGTCTTCCTGCAGCGGACGAACAGCGGGGCAGGCGCGCCGCTCATCCGTGGCTTCGTCGGTCCGCAGAACCTGGTGCTCGTCGACGGGGTGCGCCACGAGACCTCGGTCTTCCGGACCGGGCCGAACCAGTACGCGGCGCTGCTGGATCCCCTCGCCCTCGACTCCCTGGAGGTGCTCGTCGGGCCCGGCTCGGTGCTCTACGGCTCCGGCGCGGTCGGCGGGGTGATCCACTACGTGCCTCTCCGTCTCCCGGCGGGCGCGGGTGCGTTCGCGCGCGGCCAGGTCCGCGCGGCCAGCGCCGATCTCGGCACCGAGGCCTCGGTCGTCGGGGGCGGGAGCAAGGGCTCGCTCTCCGGCTGGGCGGGGGGAGCGTGGCGGAGCCACGGTGATCTCCGGGTCGGTGGTGGCGATGAGGTCCCCTTGAGCGGCCTCACCCACCTCGACTGGCGGGGTCGCCTCGGCTACGACCTCGGGGGCGGCTGGCAGCTCCGCGGGACCTACCTTGCGACCCGCGTCGAGGACGCTGGGCGCATCGACAAGCTGGGGCGCGGAGAGGTGCGCCTGTACGACAACGACGATCACCTCGCGTACCTGGACCTCGCACGCGAGGGCACGGGAGTCCTGCGTGAGCTGCGCTTCAACGTGAGCTGGCATCACATCACCGAGCGGGTCGATCGCTTCAACTGCACCAAGGACGACGCCGGCTCCGTCGTCGACCGCGCCCGCTGCGTGGCGCTGGACCACGACGTCCTCGAGAAGAAGAGGATCAACGACGACACCGTCGACGCCCTCTCCGGCTTCGCCACGGCTCACGCCCAGTGGTTCGATGGCCTGCTCGAGGCGACCGGCGGGCTCGAGGCCCGCACCGAGTCGGTCGCGTCGAGCCGCGAGGACGCCAAGGCCTCGGAGGACTTCGAGTTCAAGGCCAAGGATCGGGGGAACTTCTCCGATGGCTCCACCTACGCCGCCTTCGACGCCTTCACCTACCTCGAGGGGCGCCCCTTCGTTCGCGCGGGCACCGCGGAGGTGGTCCTGACGGGCGGGGGGCGCGTGAACCACGCACGCGCCTCGGCGCCGGACGTCCCGGGCCTCGGGGACGTGGACTACGAGGCCACGGGCGCCGTGGCCTCGGCGGGGGCGCGCGTCCTCCTCGCGAACCAGCTCAACGTCTACGGGAACTGGTCCCAGGGCTTCCGGGCCCCGAACCTCCAGGAGACCACGGTCCTCGGGAATACGGGCAACGACTTCGAGGTGCCGAACGACGAGCTCGGTCCTGAGAGAAGCGATACCGTCGAGCTAGGCCTGAAGCTGCACCGCAAGGAGGCGCGGGCCGGCGTCGCCGTCTGGCAGACCGAGGTCACGGACGCCATCGTCAAGGAGGACACCACCTGGGAGGGCCAGGAGGAGATCGACGGCACCCCGGTGGCCCACCGGGTCAATGCGGGCTCGGCGACCTACAAGGGCGTCGAGGCCTGGGCGGAGACCGGCGCGTTCGCGGGCGTCTCCCTCTTCGGCCGCGCGGCGGTGATGGAGGGCACGGTCCACACGGTCGACGGCGAGGACGAGCCGGCCCGGCGCGTGCCGCCCCTCCACGGCACGGCCGGCCTGCGCTGGTCCGGCCTCGACGGCCGCCTCGAGGCCTTGGCCCAGACGCGCTTCGCCGCCGCCGCCACCCGCCTCGCGCCGAAGGACGAGACCGATCTCCGCATCTGCGAGGATCCTGCGGTCCCGGGTAGTGTCGTCGCCGACTGCGAGGGCACGCCCGGCTGGGCCACTGCCGACGTCCGCGTCTCCGGTCGACCCTTCGAGGATCGGGACCTGCGCGTGGATCTCAGCCTCGACAACCTGCTCGACGCCAACTACCGCCTGCACGGCTCCGGCTACGATGCGCCGGGGCTCGATGTGAAGCTCTCGGTGCGCTACGAGCTGTAGAGCCGCGTCCACCCTGGCTCCCTCGACCCACAGGCGCTCCTCCACCAACCGGCTGCGACCCGGCGGGGCCGTCGAGTTCCCGGGAGACGACCTCTTCGCCCGGCTCGCCCGAACGGTCTGCGAAGCGAATTGCCTGCCGCGCAAGGAGCTCTATGCGTCCTGGGAGGTCGCGCGGCGCACCCGGAGGCGCCTGCGGGGATCGCTATCATGCCCTGCTGCCACCCTCACCGGGCCCTCGACAAGGGCGGGCTCGAGGGCTGGATGGAGGCCGACCTCGCGATCGATGTCGTCCGCGCCGGCCGGCTGCGCTCAGCCGGCTACCGAGTCTGGACCCAGACCATCCCCGGCGCCATCACCCCCAAGAACCGCCTGCTCTTCGGGCACCCACCCGGAGCTCTCGAGGGTATGGAGGGCTGACGGATCAGAGCGCCGCCGCCGGACTCGCCGGCGTCGAGAAGACCCACCACAGCCCGACCATCACCACCACGATCGTCGCGGCGAGGAGGCGGAAGGCCCGTCGCTGGCGGGGCGTGGTGCCCTTGTCGAGGACCGCGCGCACGTCGTGCCAGGTGAGGTTCTCGATCTGCTCGGGGGCCGGTGGCGGCGTAGCGAGGGAGACCGCGACCAGGACCGCGCCGGAGATAGCGAAGGTGACCGCCGCCGAGATGAGGAAAGGGAAGGGCTCCGCGATCATCAGGGCGATGCCGGTGCCGAGGCCGACGAGGAGGGCGCTCATCACCCCGGCGTGGTTGGCCCGCCGCCAGAAGATGCCCACCAAGAAGGCCACCGCGATGGGCGGGCTGATGGCGGCGTTCACCCCCTGGAGGTACTGGAAGAGGGACTCGGCCCGCTGGACCACCAGCACCCACCCGATGCCGAAGCCCATCACCACCACCGTGGTCCAGCGCCCCACGCGGACAACCTGCTCGGCCGCCGCCTCGGGACGGAAGCGCTGGTAGAAGTCGATGCAGACCAGGGTGGCCGTGGAGTTCAGCGTCGAGTCGATCGAGGACATCAGCGCGGCGATGAGCGCGGCGGACACGAGGCCCGTGACGCCGATAGGCAAGAGCTCGGTGAGGAGCTTCGGGAAGATCGCGGTCGGCTCGGCCTCCGGGAAGAGCACCCGCCCGCACAGGCCCGGGAGCACAAAGAGGAAGACCGGGGTGATCTTCAGGAAGGCCGCGAGCATCGCGCCCATGCGGGCGTTGTGGATGTCCCGGGCGCCCAGCACGCGCTGCACGATCACCTGGTCGGTGCACCAGTACCAGATGCCGAGGATCGGTACCCCGAGGACGAGCCCTGGCCAGGGCATCTCCGGGTCGTCGGCCGGGCGGACCATGTCGAAGTCCTCCGGGTTCGTGGCGGCCTGAAGCGCCTCCCAGCCGCCCACCTCGGATAGGGCGATGAAGCTCAGGGCCCCGGTGCCGAAGAGCAGGATCACCGCCTGGATGGTGTCGGTATAGACGACGGCCGCGAGGCCCCCGGCGGCGGTATACACCACGGTGGTGATCGCGAGGATCGCGATGGCGGTCCAGAGGCCGATGCCGAAGAGCTGCTCCATGACCACGGCCCCGGCGAAGAGGGCCACGGAGATGCGGACCAGCACGTTGGCGACCAGGGTCAGCACCGACAGGTACATGCGCGCGCCGAGGCCGAAGCGGCGCTCGAGGAACTCCGGCATCGTCCGCACCTTCGCGCCCACGTAGAAGGGCACGAAGACCAGGGCCAGGAGGACCAGGACGACGCAGGCTCCCCACTCGTAGTTGCCCACCGGCAGCCCGGCGCGGAAGCCGTCGGCGGCGAGGCCGATGAGGTGCTCCGAGGAGATATTGGACGCGAAGAGCGAGGCGCCGATCGTGATCCAGCCGAGGGAGCGGCCGGCGACGAAGTAGCTGTCCTCGTCGCCCCCCTCCCTTTGGCTCCGCTTCGCGAGCCAGAGGCCGATGCCGAGCACTACGACGAAGTAGACGCCGATGATCGTGAGGTCGAGGGGGTGGAGCTGGATCGACATCGCTGGGGCTCAGAACCGGTAGAGGAGGCGCATGCGCACCGAGAGCATCTCGTTGACCCGATGGCCGGCGAACGCGGGCTTCAGATCCGCCTTCGCCCACGCGAAGACGAGCTTGAGGGTGGCGTCCGGCGTCACGATCGGGTGCTTGATCGAGACGAAGAGCTGGTCGTGGCGGAACTCCCCCTTCTTGTCGGTCTGGTCGTTGTACTGCCGGTCGCCCTCGAGCGTGAGGTTGTAGCCGAGGCCGAGGGAGGCCGACGCCAGGCCCACGTTGGCGAAGCCGCCGAGGCTCACCGTATCGGTGGAGCCGAGCTCGTCCACGTTCTCGAAGGGATCGATCTTGTCCACGAGGGCGGCGGCACCATTGACGCCGAGCTCCACGGGCAGCCTGGCCTCGGTCTCGGAGAGGAAGACCTGGATCGAGCCCCCGAGGCCGCGCTTCTCCTCCTCCTGGGGCTTGCCCTCCTCCTGGCTCGTGAGCTTGCGCCACTCCGCGGCCGCCTTCACCTTGACGACGCCGAGGTCGACG
This sequence comes from uncultured Myxococcales bacterium, assembly GCA_964511605.1. Lineage (GTDB taxonomy): Bacteria > Myxococcota_A > UBA9042 > PHBI01 > JACKFB01 > CAZEHU01. The sequence continues at coordinate 805 of CAZEHU010000054.1, read as the reverse complement.
ATCATGGAGGGACGGAGGCCGACCGCATTGGACCCCAGCTCGTTGCCGAAGACGCTCGCGAGCTCGAAGCGCAGCCACTCGGTGGGGTAAGCGTGGAGGGCCGCCTGGCCGAAGCCGTCCTGCCGGTAAAAGGCGTAGTTCACCTCGTAGATGTCCGGGCCGTCGAAGGCTCCAAGGTCCTCGAGGGTGTCGCGCTCCAGGCCCTGACCCTTGTGGTAGACCTCCCACGCCTCGAAGCGCCCGAGCTGCAGATCCCACGCATCCCACATGCCCAGCTTCACCCAGGCGTCGTCGGTATCGATGTGCTCGTCGCCGGGGATCTCGTCCACGTGGGCGAGGAGCTGGGCGGAGGCGCGGAAGAACATGCGCCCGACATTC
>CAZEHU010000054.1:0-417 GCA_964511605.1 uncultured Myxococcales bacterium | reverse complement strand
AGGTGTGGGTGGCGCCCAGCATGAAGCGGCCCTGCTGGAGCCAGAAGGTCAGGTCCGCCTCCCCCTCGAGGCCGCGGCTCGAGTCCTCCCAGCCCGTGTCGATGTAGATGTCGCCGCCGAGGTCGAGCCCATCGTCCCGATCCGGCGACTGGCGGCCGTGGAGGATAAAAGAGGCCGACGCGGTCTCCGAGCCGAGGGTGACCTCGGCGGTCTCCGTATCCAGGGTGACCTCGGCCGGGGTTGGGTCGTTTGCGGGGAAGGGCTCGGGCGCCGGCTCCGAGGCGGCCGCCGGGAGGGGCAGGAGGAGGGCGGCGAGGCCGACGAGCGCAGGGAACAGCGAGGTCCGTGCTGCCATCACTCGGCCTCCGCCTTCTTGCCGACCTCCGCCACCTCGAAGGAGGCGCTCAGGGGTAGATC
>CAZEHU010000053.1:0-10031 GCA_964511605.1 uncultured Myxococcales bacterium | reverse complement strand
CGAGGAGGAGAGGGTCTCGGGGGACATCGCCTACCTCACCGTCTGGGACGTGCGCGGGGTTCCGCAGCCGGGGGCTGGCTTCGACGAGGAGGCCCTCATCAGCCGTGGCAGCGGAGCCGCCGCCCGTCTGGTGGCCGCCCTCTCGATCCGCGAGCCGCTGCTGATCGTCGTCGACCACGCCCACCGCGCCAGCATGCGGTCCCTGGCCCTCGCTGGGGCTATGGAGGCGACCCTCAAGGCCCGCCCGGTGATGCTTCTGCTCACCGGCACGCCCGAGATCACCGACATCATCTCGGGCTGGGAGCGCTTCCCGGTCACACGCCTCGCCCCTCTCAAGCGGCGGGTGGCGGCGCGCATGCTGGGCCTCTTCCTCCGCGGCCTCGAGGGGGTGCCCAAGGAGCTCGAGGCCCGCATCCTCGACCGTGCCCACGGCAATCCCTACGCCCTCAAGTCGATGGTCCGCTACCTCCGCTCCTCGGGCGCCATCGTGAACCGCGACGGCCGCTGGGAGCTCGACGAGCGCATCGCCCGGGATCTGGAGCTGCCCGACGACCTCGCCGGGGTGGTCCTGGCGCAGCTCGGCGTGATGAAGCCGGTCGATCGCACGATCCTGGCTCGCGCCGCCGTCGTCGGGGAGGAGTTCTGGCTCGGGGCCCTCGTGGCGCTCCGCCGCCTCGATACGGAGCTGCCCGACGAGCCCGGCGAGATCGCCCGTGACGATGCGCCGCGAACGATCCGCGCCTCCCTCGATCGCCTCGAGGAGCGCCGCTTCATCGAGCATCGTGTCGGCCGCCTGAAGGGGGAGGAGACCTGGGGCTTCCGCTCCAGCGTCCACCATGCGGTCGCGCGGGGCATCTTGCCCGCGACGATCCAGTCGAACCTCCACCGCACGATCTGGCGCTGGCTCGAGGTGCACGTGGGCGACGATGTGGACGATCTCGCCGAGGAGCTCGCCCACCACGCCGAGGGCGCCGGCCACCCGGGCCCGGCCTCCCGCTACCTGCTCGCTGCCGGCAAGCGCCAGCGGCAAGAGCACCACCACGCCGAGTGCCTGCGCCTGCTCCAGGAGGCCGACGCCCTCGTCGAGGAGCAGGACGTGAAGACGCGCATCAGCGTCGACCTCGCCCTCGCGGAGGCGCTCCACCAGGCGGGAGACCCCGAGGGGGCCCTCGAGCGGAACCAGGCTGCGCTGAACCAGGCCTGGCAGATCCGCCACCGCTCCAAGGGGGCCACGGCCCTCCTGCGAATCGGGCGCATCGAGCGGGATCGGGGCGCCTACGAGCGGGCATGGGGCCACATGCACGCCGCCCTCCACCTCTATGAGGCCGTCGGGGATCGGCCGGGCGTCGCCCACGCCTGTCGCGACCTCGGCAGCCTCTTCTGGCTCCGGGGGGAGTTCGGCAAGGCCCTGCGCTTCTTCCGGCAGGGAGAGGAGCTCTTCCGCAAGCTCCGCATCCGCCGCGGCATCGCCGACAGCGTGCACATGATCGGCGGCGTCTACCTGCACCAGGGCGACCTCGATCTCGCCGAGGAGTATCTCGAGGATGGGCTCGATCTCCGGCGCCGCCTGGGGGACCCCCTCGGGGTGGCGCGGACCCTCACCTCCCTCGGCGCCCTCCGCTTGGGGCAGCACCGGCCTATCGACGCCATCGAGGCCTGGGACGAGTCCCTCGCGATCGCCACCGCCCACGGCGATGTGGCCCAGATGGCGATGATCGCCAACAACCTCGGCGAGTCGCTGACCCCCCTCGCCCGCTACGAGCAGGCACGCCGCCACCTGCAGAACGCCAGCCGCTGGGCGGTGGACGCCGACGCCCCGCGCATCCGCGTCGATGCTCTGCGCAACCTCGCCCGCCTCCACGCCTCGAAGGCGGAGTGGGGGGAGGCTCGCCAGCGCCTCGAGGAGGCCCGCAAGGGGGCCCGTGAGCTCGGCCTTCCGCACCTCGAGGCGATGGTCGAGCGCACCGCGGGCGAGGTGGAGGCCGAGCGGGCCCGCACCGGCGAGGGCGATCGAGAGGAGAGCCTGCGCCGCGCGGCGGAGGCCCTCGGGCGGAGCGCCACCGATCTCGAGAGCGCAGGCTACGACCTCGACGCCGCGGAGGGCTTGGAGGTGCTCGCCGAGGTGCAAGAGGCCCTCGGGGTGGGCGAGGCCGCCGCCGCCTCGCGCGAGCGGGCGTCCACCCTCCGCTCCCGCCACCAGCCCCACGAGGAGGCGGAGGGCGGAGACGGCGCCTCGTGAGGACGAGCGCCGCTGCCCTCTTGCTCCTCCTGCACACCTGGCCAGCGCAGGCGTGGGACTATCCAAGGGGTATCGCGCTGCCGGACAGCGACGTGGCCCTCGGGCTCTCCGGCGGGGTCGGCAGCGTGGAGCCCTGGGGGCGCCGCACGACCGGCCCCCATACGAGCCTGGACCTGAGCTGGCTCGACGGGCTCTGGGGTCTGCACGCCTCCTTGTCCGGCCAGCGGGAGGGGCAGAGCTGGCGTGCCGGCGCGACGCTCGAGGCCACCTATTGGTATGTCCTCCTGGTCGGGATCGGGGTCGGACATGGGCGCATGGTCGACGAGGGAGGCCCGGGGATAGCAGACCGGACCTCCCGCCTCTCGATCCTCCTGGGGGCTCCCTTCGTGGTCGCTCGTCTCGGTGCGTCGGAGGCTAGCGGTGCCGGCGCGCTGGCCCTGGCTCCGTGGGTCCGTCCGTGGGTCCGCCTGGCTGGCGCGCAGGGGCGTGAGGCGCGTGGCGGGATGCACGCCGGACTGTCCCTACGCTGGACGAGCTACCGCTTCTGACGTAGGGACTCTGGCCGTGCGCAAGGTCTGCTACGATCGCTCTCCCATCGTCACCCCCGACGGGTGGCGCCTCCAGCTCTTCCGCAGCCCCGCCAGCAAGGGGGGCGATCAGCGAGGCCGCCCCGTGCTCCTCCTGCCGGGCGCCAACGCGAACCACCTCGGCTTCGGGGTGGAGCGGAAGACCTCCCTCGCTCGCACGCTGAACGACCTCGGACGTGATGTGTGGCTCCTGGACTGGCGCGGCAGCCGCTCCGCCATCTGGGAGGGCACCGGGCGTGGGCCGGTGACCCTGGACCACAAGCTGGAGCTCGACCTGCCCACCGCCATCGCCCGCATCATGGACGCGACGGGCGCCGACCGCGTGGACCTCGTGGGCCACAGCCTCGGCGGGCTGCTCATCTACCTGGCCTGTGGTGGCCCGGACGACTCCCTCGCGGGGCGGATCGGCCGCTGCGTCACCATCAGCGCGCCGGCCACCCTCCGGGACTTCTTCGGCCCCTGGTCCCCCATCATGCGGGCGCCCGCCGCGGCCCTCGCGCCGGTGGCGGCCGGCCTCGGTGGCCTGGGGCTCGATCGCCTCCTCCGCTCGCCGCTCCTCGGCAGCGCCATCGCGGGCCACAAGCACCTGAGCCGTCGCGGCCTCCCGCGCCGCATCCGTAAGGGTTGGCTCGCACGCGGCGTCGAGGACATGCCCGGCGGCGAGCTGAGCCAGCTCATGACCTGGATCGCCGAGCGTCGCCTCTGCGATCGCTTCGGCGCCGACTACGAGGACCGCTTCGCGCGGGTGCACCACCCGACGCGGGTGATCGCCTCGGCCACCGACCGCTTCATCCCCCCCTCGTGGGTGAAGGAGGGCTTCGATCGGCTGGGCGCCGAGGACAAGGACTTCGTGCTCCTCGGCAAGAAGCACGGCCACGCGCGTGACTACGCCCACTCCGACGTGCTGCTCGCCCCGGCGGCGCGCCGCGACGTCTTCCCGGCGATCGCCGACTGGCTCGACCGCCCCTTGTCCTCCGAGCTCGCGGAGCCGGAGGTCGAGCGATCCCGCGGCACCGGAGCCGGCTCAGAGGTGGAGCATCAACTGGAAGCTGGTCAGCACGACCGTCGTACCTGGCGTCTCCGTCGGAATTGAGCGCCAGTTGTTATCGAAGTTGACGATCCAGTCCAGGTAGCGCGGGAAGATCAGCTTCACGTCGAGGCCCAGGCTCACCACCTTCGACACCATCCAGTGGAAGGAGGCGCCGCCGGTGTAGTTGATGCCGGACCAGCCCTTGCCTTCGTCGTGCTCCACGTCGTCGGGGTGGTAGCCGGCGAAGCTCGGCAGGCCGAACCCGATGTAGGCTGTTGCGTCGTAGGGCCGCTCGGCCATGGGGATCCAGAATTGGATCGGGTGGATGCGGAGCTGCCCGGTGAGGTTGACCATGCCCTCTCGACCGGCCTCGGGGCCGGAGACCGCTCCGTGGCCGGTGATGCTCAGCTCCGGGGAGACGTAGCCCAGGATGTTCCAGCCGAAGCGGAGCTCGAGGCCGAGGCCGCTCCCCACGTCGGTGCGGACGACCTCGCCGAAGCGCTGCTCGGCGGTGACGTTGTTGCCGAAGGCGCTGACGGGGGAGCCGTAGACGCACTCGTTCTTCGCGCCCTCGAGCTCGACCCACATGAAGGCCCCGCCGTCCGCGCTGTCCGAGCAGAGCTCGTAGGTCTCCATCGGCACCCCCCGGGTGCCGGAGACCGCAGCGTAGCCAACGCCCAAGCCGAAGTAGAAGCCATCCTTGAAGTGGATCTCCAGGGGCTTGGTGTGGATCGCGTGGGCCGAGCCGGCGGTCGCGAGCGGCGTCCCGAGCACGAGGGCAGCGAGCAGGCCGATCAGGCGGGAGCGGGGCATGGGGTCTCCGGGGCAGCAGGCGAGGCGCCGCCAGGGCGATCGCGACACCGCCCGTTAGCACCGGGTGCGCGACCCGCGCAACCTTGCCGAGCCCAGGGGGGCTCCAGTACCCTCGTGTGAGAGAACGCAGGCGGCGAGAGGGGATACTGGCGCGCATGGCGGGCGGCCCACACGACACCCGAGACGACGAGTCTGGACCCCAACGTCGACCGACGGTGGCGGAGTCGTACATCGCGCGCCGCATCGAGCGGGGCGAGAAGATCGACCGGCCGCCGCCGGAGGCGACCGAGAGCCAGGAATTCGGGAGCGCCGTCAGCCGCGAGGACAGCACTACCAAGGTCTCGGTGCCGAAGATCCTGACGGACTCCGCCGCCGGCGACGAGTGCCTGGTGGTCCTGTACGGAGGCTCCATCGGTCGCAAGTATGATCTGCAGGGCGACGAGATCAGCATCGGACGCGATCCCTCGAACCACATCCCGATGGAGGTGGACTCGGTCAGCCGCCGCCACGCCATCATCGAGCTCGATGGGGAGGGCAGGGTCGTCCGGGACCTGGGCTCGACCAATGGCTCCTACGTCAACGACCACCCCATCGAGCGCTACCCCCTGCGGAGCGGCGACCTTCTCCGCGTGGGCGATGTGATCTTCAAGTACCTGGCCGGCCAGAATGTCGAGAGCGCGTATCACGAGGAGATCTACCGCATGACGATCAGCGACGGCCTGACCACCGTCGCCAACGTCCGCTACCTCAACGAGTTCCTCGAGCGTGAGTTCGCGCGTTCGCGCCGCTACGGCCGCCACCTGGCGCTGATCCTGCTCGACATCGATCACTTCAAGCGGGTCAACGACGATCTCGGCCACCTCACCGGGGACTACGTCCTCCGCGAGCTGGCCCAGGTGATCAGCCGCCGGGTCCGCCGCGAGGAGCTCTTGGCCCGCTACGGCGGCGAGGAGTTCATCCTGGTCCTGCCCGAGACCACGGCGGAGGGCGCCGCCAAGTACGCCGAGGCCCTGCGCAAGATCATCGAGCGCCACGAGTTCGTCTTCGAGGGCAACCGCATCCACGTGACGGTCTCCATCGGGGTCGGTGCCTTCGAGCCGGACATGGGGCGACCCATGGACCTCATCCGCATCGCCGACGAGCGCCTCTACGAGGCCAAGCGGAGTGGGCGGAACAAAGTCTGCTCATGAGCCGGCCGGGAGGCGCTCCCCGGACCTTGTCACGCTCGGTGCTGATGGTCGCGGCGACCATCGCAGCCATCTTCGCCTGCGATACCACGGGCGATCCCCAGGCCACGGGCTGCTTGCGCGTGCACCAGGGCGACTATGGCTTCCCGGTCAAGCGCATCGTGGCCGGCTCGATGGCTGCCCGCCTCACCCAGGCCGGCAGCGACGTCGTGACCGAGAGGATCGGCGAGCTGGTGCTCGCGTTCTTCGACGCAGACGAGGAGGGCCACGCGATCCTGGCCCTCGACGATCTCGGCATCGGCGAGCTCACCACCTCCCTCGGCCCGGTGGACGGCGCTCTGAGGGACGCGATCCTCACCCTGGATCTGTCGGCGCTCGACCTCGAGCTGCTCCCCGGCACGAGCCCGGCGCGCATGACCCTGACCGTCACCGAGGCCGAGCTCGGCGTGGAGCAGGCTGTGGTCTCGGGAGCCATCGACCTCGGGATCGCTGGGGGAGACCTCGCTTGCGCGCTCTCCGAAGGCGAGGCCGGCTATCTGGCGATCGTCTCTTTCGCCCTCGAGATCACCCTGGCCACGGATTCCGAGGGCGGACTCGCCGTCGGGGTCGAGGTGCTCGACGTCCAGATCCACGATGTCTCCGCCTCGATCGAGGTGGACTGCGAGCTCGAGGAGTGCCAGGACGGCTGCAGCGAGTGCCAGACCCTCTGCGAGGCCGGTGAGCTGATCGCCGGCATCGGCGATGGCCTCGTCGAGCTGCTCGGCGCTCTGGTCAACGACCTGTCGACCTTCCTGAGCGATCAGATCGGCGCGGCCCTCATCGACGCCCTCCTGAACGGAAAGCCCATCGCGGTGGAGGGCACGCTCGACGTGGCGGCCTTGGGCGGTGGCCTCCTTCCCTGGCTGCGCGACACCGAGCCCCTCGGGGTCTTGGTCCGTCCGGCCGCGGACGCCTTCGAGGTCACGGGCGTCGGGGGCTCCCTGGGCCTGGAGATCGACCTCGACGCCGGGGTCGACGCGCTCGAAGCGCACCCTTGCGTCGGGGATCCGGGCGCAGAGCCGATCTTCGAGGCCGCGGGCCTGCCCCCGTGGCCAGACCTCCTCACCGATCCCGACGGCAGCCAGCGCCCCTACCACATGGGCCTCGCTATCAGCGGAGCCTGGCTCAACGAGGCCCTCTGGGCCGCCTGGAAGGCCGGCATCCTCTGTGTGGACCTCGAGAGCCGCGATATCGCCGAGCTCACCCAGGGCACGGTGCTGCTCACCGCCAGCGCCCTCGAGCTCCTCCTGCCCGGCCTCTCCTCCATCGCTGGTCCCCACGCCCCGGTCCGCTTCCGCCTCCGCCCCCGCTTCGATACCTGGCCTGCCGTCGACCTCGACGATCCGATCACCGGCTCCCCCCTCGGCGTCCACCTCGCCGACGTGCACATCTCGCTGGACGTGGGCCTCTCGGGCGCGTGGCTGCGGGTGCTCGATGTCACCACCGACCTCGCGCTCGGCTTGCGGATCGAGGCCCTAGAGGGCGCGCGCCTCGGTCTGACGGTCGAGACCGTGGACGTGGGCAGCCTGGACGCTGACCCCTCCGAGCTCCTCTCCTACACCAAGATGGAGGTCATCGTGCCCTTCGTGGTGGACCTGGCCGTGGGGCTCGTGACCCAGGAGGCCATCGAGCTCGAGCTGGATACGAGCGGCCTGGTCTCCGGGGCCCTGGGGGTGCCCCTCGAGCCGGTGATCGAGCGCATCGAGGTGCCCCAGGGCTGGCTGCGCATCCTCCTGAGCCTCGAGGTCCTCGAGTGAGCGGGCCCCTCTCGGCTCGGCTGCTCCTGGTGGGCCTCGTGGCCCTGGTGGGCGTCGCGGTGGGCTGCGCCGACGAGGCCGTCGCCCCGGAGCAGCACTGCTCCGATCACTCCCACTGCCCCAGCGGCTGGCTCTGCGGCCCCGCGGGGACCTGCGTGATCGCCACCCCGTGCGAGGACACCGCCGGCTGCTGTCCTGGCGCGAGCTGCTTGTCCGGATGGTGCCGTCCCATGCCGGAGTGTGGCCCCACCGATGCTTGTAGCGGTCTCGATCGGATCTGCGAGGCGGCCCTCTGCGCTCCGAGCTCCTGCAGCTCGAGCGAGGACTGTCACCCGGCCCACCACTGCCTCGGCGGGCGCTGCCTCGCAGACGACCCATGCGGCGGTTGCGGCTCCGCTGCCTCGTGCCACCTGCCCTCCGCACGCTGCTTGTCCACTCCTGGATGTTTCGAGGCCTGCCCGGCCGGCACCTTCCGGGCCGTCGCCGAGGGGGAGGAGGTCGACCCCCTGGTCTGCGGTGGGCTCTCGGTCGCCTGCACCTGCGTGCCCAGGCCGGAGCTGCCGCCGCCCCACCCCGGGTATGGAGGGCGGCTGGTCCCGACGCCCCTCGGGCCGACCTCGCTGAGCCACGATCCCCGCTACGGAGACCTCGTGCTCTCCGTCGTGGGCGCCGCGGGCCCGATCCTCCATCGCGCTCTCGACGGCGTTCCCGTGGACGCGACGCTCAGCGCGCCGGCCGATGGCTATCGGGGCGGCGTGGCGGAGCCGGGGCCCCGCCGCGGCGAGTCCCCCGCCGCCATCGCCACCGTCGTGGACGGACAAGCCCGCGTCGACGTGCTCTACCGAGACGGCGACCTGGGCTCGGTGCGCCACCTTCGCCTCGACGGCGCCACGGGGCAGCCCGCCGGCGGCAGCCTCCTGCCCGTCGAGGGGGAGGCTGGGCGATACACCTGCCTCGTCGCCGACCCCGTCGATGGGCGCATGACGGGCTGGGTCTACGTGGACCCGGATCCCACGGGGACCCAGCGGCAGCTCGTGCGGGTCAAGGCCTCGAGCGATCTCCCCGTGAGCCCCAGCGGGTGGGCCCACACCGTCATGCTCCAGACGCCTCGGCCGCCGGCGAGCGCGAGCCCCTGCGAGGGCACCTGCGCGATCGGTGAGCTCTGTGTGCGAGATGGCGTCGTCGATCGCTGCGCCAGCGCTCTCGACGCCTTGGCCTGTGCCGCCCCCTGTGCGAGCGGGGAGGCCTGCGCCGGGCCCGCCGACACCGAGGCCCTCGATGCCGAGGCGAGCTGCCTGCCCCGGGTGCGGGTCGATCTGCCCGAGCTGCCGGCCGAGCCCGGCCGCGGCGCCTACGTGAGCTGCGCCGCCACCAGCACCGAGCTCGTCGTCGCCTGGTACGATCCCCCCGAGCGCCGGGCCGAGGCGATCGTCGGACCCGGAGGCGTCGGCCCCATCGAGCACATCGACCTCGGAGAGGGTCGCGACGTGGGAGCCCACATCGCCGTCGCTGTGGCCCAGGGGGGCGTCGTCTGGGCGGCCTACCAGGATCGAAGCGCCGGACGCCTCCTGCTCGCCTCTCGCCAGCAAGGAGGGCAGTGGGCGTCCGAGGTCGTGCACGATGTGCCCACGTCCGGGGGTCGCGAGGATCTAGGAGCCTGGGCCTCCTTGGTGATCCCTGGCGATGGCCAGCCGCTGCTGGCCTATGGTCACGGCTCGTCCGGCGACATCTGGCTCGCACGGCGCTCCTCACCGGGCTGCTTCGCACGGGTGAACGCCCTGTCGGACGGGGTTTTTGCGTTTCCAGCCCTCATCGTCGACGGCGCCGGCCTGATCACGCTCGCGGCCCTGCGCTTCACCTTCGATGGGCTCCAGGCCCCGAACCACGGGCTCGTCTCGCTCCAGCTCCCCCTGCCGAACGCGGCGACCTGTCGGTGAATTCGGTCAGGGGGAGGGTGGACTCTGCGAGGAAGCGGTGGACGGCAGCGCTCAGCTTCTCGATACTCTCGTTACCGCGACAGCCCAGACCGGAGGAGTGATGCCGACAGGGGATGGCAGGCAGCGGGGGAACGTCCCCGTGATTCGCATCGACGATAGCGAGCTGGCCGAGTTCCAGGCACTCCTCGAAGAGCCTGCTGCGGCGGGCGCCTCCTCCCATCCGATCACGGGTGGAAAGGACGTGGTCGAGTCCGACGACGCCTTCGACGCGCTGCTGCAGCGCACACTCGGCGAGGCCGACGCCGAACCGCCGAGCCCCGCCGCGGCCGGCCAGCTACGCCGGGCCGGCAGTGGCCGTCCGGTCGGGGCCCGGCCACGGATGCGCTCGCTCTTCGATGAGGGGCCCGAGCCAGAGCCCGAGGCCCCGCCCTCGAGTGGCGCT
>CAZEHU010000052.1:0-10124 GCA_964511605.1 uncultured Myxococcales bacterium | reverse complement strand
CCTGTGGGGACCGAGCGTAGCGCAGACCACTGAGGAGGCGCTGATCGAGGCGGCCCTTGCCGCGATCCCTCATCCCGGGCCCCCGGCCGGGCCCGGGGACGACGCCGCCATCGCCGAGGCCCGCACACTCACGACGGACGTCCTCGTCGAGGGCGTGCACTTCCTGCGGCCACATCCCGCGCGGCTCCTCGGGTCGAAGGCCCTGGTGGCCAACCTCTCCGACATCCTCGGCATGGGGGTCGAGCCGACGGGCTTCCTGCTCTCCGCGGCGCTGCCTGCGGAGGCCCCCGTCACGTGGTGGGAGAACCTGTGCACCGGCATGGGCGAGGAGGCGCGCCGCGCAGGGGTCCTCCTGCACGGCGGTGACCTCGTCCGGAGCCCGGGACCCGTCGTGCTCTCGATCACGGCCTTCTCCGAGCGGCCCGGTTGCCTGCTCCGGGACACGGGGGAGGCCGGCGATCGCCTGCTGGTCCAGGGCCCCATCGGCCTGTCGGCCGCTGGCCTCGCAGCCTGGACCGCCATCGTGGACCGGTGGGACGATCAGGATGACTGGTGTCCGCACGGGCTTGGACCGGATCGGGACAACGCCATCGCCTGGCACCTCGGGCCCAAGCTCGACTATGGCGCAGGGCCGCTCGCCGGACGGCTCGCCCGGGCCGGCATGGATCGATCCGATGGCCTGGCCCGCGATGGCGCGCGGCTCGCCGCCGCCAGCGGTGTGGACCTCGTCGTCGATCTCGATGCCCTGCCGCAGGATCCACGCTGCGAGGGTTGGAGGGCGGATCAACGCGTCGTGGGGGGCGAGGACTATGGTCTGATCGTGCTCGCCGAGCCCGAGCGGGTCCCGCTCCTCGAGGCCGGCGGCTTCGTAGCGATCGGCGAGGCGATCGGTGGTGGCGGGAAGATCCACTGGACCCGCGGCGGCCAGCCCACCACCCTCGACGCGCGCCCCTTCGAGCACTTCCAGGGAGACTGAGGGATCATGCACCGACTCAGCGCCCTCGACGGATTCGATCGACGCTCGGCCACCGGGGACGAGGTCCTGCGCTGGGCCCGCTCGATGGCGCCCTCGGCGCCGGTGAAGCTGGGCCTCATCTCCAACCCCATGGCCCGCACGAACTGGCGATCGGTGGGCCACGAGCGCCTGCTCCCGCTGCTCGACGACCCCTTCTGCGCCGTGAGCACCCCGTCCGCCGATGACCTGGACTGGGCCCTCGGTTATCTGCTCTTCCAGCGAGGCTGCAATGTGCTCGCTATCAATGGGGGCGATGGCACGATCCATCACACCGTCGGCAAGGCCATCGAGCTGAGGCGTCGCGAGTCCGAGCGGGTCGGACGCTCCCTGCCCCTGCCCCTCTTCCTCTTCCTCAATGGCGGCGGCATGAACATGCTGGCGCGCACCTTCGAGACCCGCGGCCATCCCCGGCGCACCGTGAGAGCCTTCCTCGCCAAGGCGCGGAGGCGCAGCCTGGGCACGCTCGCCACCCGCGAGGTGCCGCTCCTCGGTGTCGAGGAGCCGACGGGCCGCGTCCGACACGGCTTCATCTTCGGCAGCGAGGTGGTGCTCAACGCCCTGACCATGTACGAGCGCTATGGTCAGGGATATCGTGGCCTTTCTCGCTTCTTCTGGACCCTCGCCAGCGGCTACGCGCTCAAGACCGAAGCCTGGGAGCGCTACGGCCACCTCCTCGATCCCCCCGACAGCGGGCTCGAGGTCGATGGGCGGAGCTACCTCCGCTACACCGCGTGTGTGCTCTCCACGGTGCCGATGACCCTCCTCCGCAAGGTGGTGGTGACCCTGCCCAATCGGGCGCGCACCGGCTCGGTGAACGGCTTCGTGGTCACCGCCACCGACAAGGGACGGGTCCTGGGCCTCATCCCCCCGCTGATGCGCGCCCGGGCCGCCGAGGGCGTCGAGTGGCTCGAGGGCGCGCAGGAGATCACGCTCTATGGCCCCTACACCATCGATGGGGAGCGCATCATCCGCTTCGAGGGACCCCGGGCCTCGGGCGAGGGGCCACCGCGCGTCATCGTCAGAGGGACCGAGGAGATCGTCCGCGGGGTGGTGCTGCGGCCATGACCGGCGGCCCCCGAGGTGAGGGAACTTGCCTGGCCCCGGACCCGCCCCTAGCCTGCCGGGGCATGGCACGTCGGCGCCTCCAGCTCCTGCTCCTCCTCCTCGTCCTCACGTGCGGGACGGTGGGCTTCGCCACCTGCGATGGGAGCCCCAGCCAGACCACGCCAGCCACGACGAGCTTCGCAGCCCCCGGGCTCGCGCCCTTGGTGGCGCCGCTGCTCGAGCCGTCCCCCGCCGTCCTCGGCGAGGCCCCCGGCGGGGCGGAGGACGAGGCCCACGAGGCGGGCGAGGGGCACGATCCCGACGACGCGATCGGCCTCACCTGGACCATGAGCCCCGAGGAGCTGATGGTCTTCCGCTCGACGGCGGTGAGCTTCGGGCTCGACAGCGCTCCCTCGGACCACCCGACGGCCTCCTGCTCCTGGAACTTCGGGGACGGCACCCCCATCGAGCAGGGCTGCAGCATCACCCACACCTTCCACGGCGGCCGGGCGGATCAGGTGGTGACCCTGACCCTGGTGGATGGCGACTGGAGCTGGACCTCCACCCGCGCGGTGCCCCTCGAGCGGCTGCCCGTGGTGCAGGGACTGCTCGACGAGAGCGAGGCGCCGGAGACGCAGGCCCTCGATGTCCTGCCCTCGCCACCCGAGCCAGCAGAGACCAGCTTCCGCTTCGCTCTGGTGGCCGACAGCGCCGCCAAGGGGGGCGTGCCCGGCGACGTGACCACAGCGATCATGCGGCTCGAGGACACGGTGAAGCCCGAGCTGGTGCTCCACGCCGGCGGGGTGGTGGTCGCCGGAGAGGGGGACGACGGCTGGGATGTGGCCCGCGCGGCCTTCGCCCTCCTCGCCAGCACCGACATCCCGGTGGCGATGGCGATGTCTCGCGCGGATCGGCTGGAGGGCGCGAGCGCCCCCGAGCCGGACCTGGAGATGGTCGACGGGCGTCGCTACCCGCATCGCTACACCTTCGCGCACAAGGGAGCCTTCTTCCTCGTCTTCTCCGCCGACGACGAGGGATCGGTGAGCGAAGAGACCCTCGACTGGATGCGGGAAGAGCTGGCCAGGGCGCGGGTCTACGATGCGCGCTACGTGGTCAGCCACCTCCCGCTGCACAAGCTCACCGACGAGCACCTCGGCAGCCTCGACAAGAAGTTCCGCCTCTACGAGCTCTTCCTGCGGGCGCGGGTGACAGCCCTCTTCCACGGCGGGTACCGGGTCTACTATCGCGGCCGCTACGGCGCGCTCCCGGTCATCAGCGTCGGCGCCCTCGCGGCCCCCGGCGGGCGGCTGTCGGGCACCGACCTCGAGCAGCCCCCCAGCTTCGTGGTGGTCGACCAGGTCCGGGGCGTGCCGGAGCGCACCTTCGCCGTCGAGGGGCCCACCTTCGATCGGGTCTTCGACGAGAGCCAGCTACCCCAGACGGTCGAGGTCTACACGAAGTAGACTGGCCGCGTGGAGGCGCAGGCCCAGGAGTCGCAGCGAGCGGGGAGCCCGGCGCGCGGTATCTACGCGCACTGGCCCTACTGCGCCCACCACTGCGCCTACTGCGACTTCAACGTCGCTACGCCCCGGAGCGTGCCCGGAGCACGCTATACAAGTGCCCTCCTCATCGAGCTGGAGCGGCGGGCCCCGGAGCTCGCGGGCAGGGCCGAGACGCTCTACCTCGGAGGGGGCACCCCGAGCCTCTGGGCCCCCGCCGATCTCGCCCGCTTCGTCGAGGGCGTGCGGCGGGCCCCCGGCCTCGAGGACGTTGCAGAGGTCACCCTGGAAGCGAACCCCGACGATGTGGACGAGGAGCGAGTCGCCGCCTGGCTACGCGGCGGAGTGAATCGAGTCTCGGTGGGGTTGCAGGCCCTCGACGACGAGCTCCTCGAGGCCATCGACCGCCGCCACGACGCGAGGACGGCCCGCGCGGCCCTTCGGACGCTCGGGGAGGCCGAGCTGGCGACGTGGACCGTGGACTTGATGTTCGGGCTCCCGGGCCAGGGCATGGCGAGCTGGCTCCAGACGGTCGAAGAGGTGGTCGATGCGGGCCCGCCGCACCTCAGCCTCTACGCCCTGACGGTGGAGCCGCGCACGATGCTCGCGCGCCGCATCGAGCGGGGGGAGGCGCCCCCGGTGGACGACGACCTGCAGGCGGAGCTCCTCCTCGAGGCACGGCGCCTCCTCGCCGCCCGGGGGTATGTGCACTACGAGGTCTCGAGCTGGGCCCGCCCAGGCCATCGCGGACGCCACAACAGCGCCTACTGGCACGGCGGCCACTGGCTCGGACTCGGAGCCGGCGCGCACGGAGATCTGCCAGGGGAGCGCTGGGTGAACCTGAGGCGCCCGCGCCGCTACATCGAGGCCGTGGAGGCGGGGGACTCCCCGGTGGCCACCTCGGAGGTGCTGGCCCCTGCCACACGGGCGTGGGAGAGGCTGATGACAGGGCTCCGGGATCTCGAGCGGGGCGTCGACGTCTCCGATCCGGCCATGGGACCCTATACCCTGCGCATCGAGCGAGAGGTGGTCCGCGGCCGCCTCGAGCGGCTAGGAACCCGCATCCGCGTGACGGAGCGCGGGCTGCTCTTCCTGGACGATGTCCTGCTCGACCTGATGCTCTGATAACGTCAGGACCTACTTCATGCGCGCGGCCTGCCAGAGGGCATGTCGCTCGGCGGCCTCCAGCGCCGGGCTGAGGCCCTCCCGCTCTTCCGCGCCGTCGAGGGCTCGCCGCCAGTCGGCGAAGCGACCCCCGGACCTCCAGGCCTCCCAGGCCGCGAGCCCGGCCTCCGTGCCGCCCTGGCTCATCCTCCACTCCACCCAGGCCCACCGCGCCGAGACGCTGCGAACGTCGGCGGCACCTCCCAGGGCTTCCCGGATCCGATGGAGGCGCACCTCGAGGGGCTTGATGCCGCCGAAGGGCGCGTCGGCGAGGGGGGTGTGCAGCTTGGGCACCAGGGGGGAGATGCCGAGGGCCACCGGCAGCAGGGCGCTCAGCTCCCGGGTGAGCTCGAGGAGCTCGTCGATGTCCTCCTCGGTCTCCCCTGGCAGCCCGACGATCACGTAGAGCTTGAGGCGGGTCAGCCCGAAGCGGCGAGCCAGCTCCGCCGAGCGGCGCAGGTGGCGGGTCCGGAGGCCCTTGGCGAGCTTGCCCCGCAGCCGCTGGCTGGGCGCGTCGGCTGCCACGGTCATCGTGCGGTAGCCCCCGCGAGCGAGGAGGTCCACGAGCTCCTCGTCGAGGCGATCGGCGCGCAGGCTGGAGACGCCGACCCCGCGGCCGCTGTCGATCACGCGCCGGAGGGCCTCGCGGATGCCGCTCCACTCGCTGACGGCGGCGCCGACGAAGCCGACCCTCGGGGCCTCTTCCGGCACCCGCTGGAGGACGGTCTCGAGCACCGACTCCCGCATCGGGCTCTCGGGCGCCCGGACCAGGCAGAAGCGGCAGTAGCGCGGGCAGCCCCGGCTCGCCTCCACGACGAACATCTCGCTAAGCTCGGTGTCGGGCGTCAGGCTCTGGCCGTAGGCGGGCAAGGCGCCCGCCGTGACCTTCTGGACCGGTGGGATCCGGTCGCCGTGCAGCTCGGGGACCCAGACGCCGGGGATGGTGGCGGCCCCCTCCATCAGCGCGGCGTGGGTGGGGCCGTCTGCCAGCACATCGAGGAGTCGCTCGACGGCGAGCTCGCCGTCGCCTACGACGGCGAGGTCGATGAAGGGGCCGAGGGGGAGCACATTCGAGGCGGTGATCGGGCCGCCGAGCAGGATAGGAGGGTGGTGCTCCCCTCGCTCCCTCCGCAGCGCTGGGATGCCGGCGAGGTCGAGGAGCTCGAAGATGCCTGGCAGATCGAGGTCGTAGGCCACGGACAGGGCGACGACGTCGAAGGCGCCGAGGGGGCGCCCGCTCTCCAGACCCACCGGGGCGTGGCCCTGCTTGCGCCAGTGCTCGACGTCCTCGGGCAGGACGACCCGCTCGCAGGAAGCGAAGGGCCGGCTGTTGAGCTGCCGGTAGATCACCTGGTAGCCCAGCGAGCTCATCGCCGTGTGGTAGGGGTTCGGGTAGGCCAGCGCGATACGCAGCGGCGCGTCGCGGACGATGGCGCCGCGCTCGGCGCCGCGGAGGCGCCGGCGCCAGACCTGGGGATCGAGGCGGGCGCGGCGCTGCCGCTCGCGGCTCTGGACGCCGCGGCTCATGCGCTTGTCGTCCCGACCCTTGCGCGGGCTCATCGAGCCGCGGCCTCGAGGCGGGCGAGCTCCTCGGGGGTGTTCACGTTCAGCCAGGCGTCCGCGAGGGCCACCGGCGGCGTCGGGCTGAGGACGTCCTTGCGCTCGGCTAGCCAGCGAGGTGCCAGCCTCTGTGCAGCGTGGGCCTTCAGGATCGGATGCGCCCGACCCTCGTAGAGGGCGATGAGTGGCTGGGTATGGCCGGCCACGTGCGGGATCACGGCACAGGCCGCATCCGATCGCTGCTCACAGAGCCACTGGAGGGCCTCCGAGCGCAGGGCCGCCGCATCGCAGGGGGCTACCACGAAGGGGCCTCCGAGCAGGCTCGCGGAGACCAGCCCCGCCAGAGGACCGCGCAGCCCCGGGGCGTCCTCCAGGCGAGGGAGCGCCCGAGCGGACTCGGTGATCGGCCCGGAGCCGACGAGCACCACCTCGTCCGAGACGGTGGCCATGACCTCGACGATGTGGTCGAGCAGGCGGCGGCCGCTCGGCAGCTCGATGAGGGCCTTCGGGTGCCCCATGCGCCGGCTGCGCCCACCGATGAGGACGACGCCCCTCATGGCTCGGCCGCGAGCCGCGGCGCGAGGGCCTCGAGGGTCTCGATCCCCCAGTCCTCGTGCAGCTCTCCCACCACCCTCTGGAAGAGGGCGCGTTTGGCAGCGACAGCGACGCCCAGATCGCGCTGAGGCTTCAGGCCTCGAGCGAGGCCGTCCTCTTCGAGGTTCATCAGGTCGACAGCGTGGAACTCCAGGTTCACGAAGGGCTCGCGCTTCACGAAGGGTCGGAGCATGCCGTAGCCGCGCTCGCCGGCGGCGATGAGGCTGGTGCCGATGAGCGGGAAGCGCACAGGACCCAGCACGGTCATCGGCACCTCGACGAGGCCGAGCCGCATGTGGGGATGGCGGCGCTCCCACATCACCGAGGGGCGATCGAGGATGCTCTCGCTCCGTCTCCCTCTCAGCCCCATCCAGCCCAGGACCGCCGCCTTCGCCAGGTAGTAGGGCGGGCACGGGAAGAGGCTCGAGTCGTACAGGTAGCCCCGATCCTCGAGGAGCGCGAGCACCGTGTCGGTCTGGGTATAGCCGGGCGCGCGGAAGCCCGCCACGGGGATGCCACGGACCTCGGAGAGGAGCCGGTGGGCGCGGTCGATCTCCTCCGCGATGGCCTCGGCGCCGAGACGGGTCAGGGCGTAGGGATGGCTCCAGGTATGGCTCGCGAGCTCGTGACCTGCGCGCACGAGCTCCTCGGCGCGCTCGCGGGCTCGCGGCCAGCGCTCGAGGTCCGAGGCCACCACGAAGAAGGTGGCCTTCACCCCGACCCGGTCGAAGAGCTCCCCGAAGCGGGGGACACCTCGCTCCCAGACCGCGTTGGCGCTCGCGTCGTCTCTCTCCGGGATCCCGTGGATGCGGTGGTACAGGTAGAGCGAGTCGACATCGACGTTGACCGCGGCGGCGCGCAGGCTCAGGGGGGGCCTCGCTCAGTCCCGGCCCGCGATCCGGATCGCCCAGGTGAGCCTCGCGAGGCTCTTGATCACGTGGGGAACCCGGCGGGTCAGGTTGATCGAGGGGGGGCGCTTCTCGTGGATCGTCACGGGGATCTCCACCAGGCGGACCTCCTTGCGCTCGGCCCGGATCACGAACTCGGACGCGAAGATGTCCTTGTCGACGATGCAGCGGCTGACCACCGGGAGCAGGCGCTCGCGGTGGAAAGCCTTGAGGCCGTGGGTATCGGTCCCGTGGAAGTCCAGGAGGACGCGCAGCATGCCGTTGAGCACCGCGGTGGCGACCCGACGGAAGACCGGCCGCGCATCGTGGGCGTCGGCGTGGGCCTTGGAGCCGATGACCATGTCGGCCTGATCCGCCCGCAGGATCGCCAGGGCGCGCTGGTGGAAGTCCACATCGCAGATGTCGATCTCGTCGCAGAGGACCCAGATCCCGCGGGCCTCGAGGATGCCGCGCCTGAGGGCCCGGCCGTAGTTGGGCTCTGGGCTGTGGAGGGCTCGCACGACCTCGTACTTGCGCTCGAGGCGGTAGGCCAGCTCGAGGGTATCGTCCGAGCTGCCGTTCTCGCTGACGAGGATCTCGTAGGAGAGATCGGGCAGGACCTCCTCGAGGCTCACCACCAGGTCGTTGATGGCGCTCGTGAGGAGGCCCTCTTCGTTGTAGACCGGGATGACGAACGAGACGTCCGGCCTCGGGGCGCTGCCGCTCAACTCAGGGCTCCTGCTTGATGTCTGAAGGGAGGCGGGCCCGTATACTCAGGCCCGGATCCACGTGTCAACGAAGCGATGGGAGGGGAGAGGGCCGTGAGCCGAGGGCACTTCATCGGGCTGAACCACCACCGCATCATGCTGGCGGACCGGGTACGCATGGAGGCCTACCAGGCGGCCATCGCAGCCCGAGTGCGCCCGGGCATGAGGGTGCTCGACCTGGGCACAGGGACCGGCATCCTGGCGCTCTGGGCGGCGCAGGCCGGCGCCGAGGTGATCGCGGTGGAGCCCCACGACATCATCCGGGTGGCGCGCCGGGTGGCCGCGGACAACGGCTTGGCGGATCGCATCATCTTCATCGACGCCGATGCCCGGGAGCTGGAGCTGGACGATCCCGTGGACCTCGTCATCACGGAGTGCATGGGCAACTTCTTCGTCACCGACGAGATGCAGCCGGTGCTCCGAGATCTCCCACGGCACCTGAAGCGTGGCGGCGGCACGATGCCCCTGACGATCACCCTGCAGATCGCGGCGGCCACCCTCCCCCTGTGGCGGGAGCTCAGCTTCTGGGAGGAGCCCATCGGTGGCCTCGATTTCCGCGGGGCCCGGAGCTTCGCTGGGCAAGCGGCCTACGTGCTCGCCTGTGAGCCCGAGCTGTTGATCACCGATACGGTCGACGCCCTGACCTTCGGCCTGACGGAGGCCTCCGATACCGTCCGCCTCCTCGTGACGCTCGACGTGGAGAGGGCTGCCGCGGTCCATGCCCTCGTCGGCTGGTTCGACGCCGACCTCGGCCGGGGGGTGGTGCTGTCGACGGCCCCCGGCCAGCGCACGCACTGGGGGCAGATGGCGTTTCCCCTGCCGATCACGTCGGTGAGGCCCGGCGATCGGATCACCGTCGACCTCGAGCTCGCCATGACGCCGGAAGGGCGCTGGCACTACCGCTGGACCGGGGAGATCCTCCGCTCCTGGGCCGAGGATGTCTTCTTCGAGCGAGATACCCGCCGCCGCTTCGAAGGCGACCGGGCGGAGGGGGCATGAGCCCGCGGGTGACTGCTTCTGCGGGCGCCTCGGTAGGCAATGTGGGCCCGGGCTTCGACGTGCTGGGCCTGGCGCTCAGCCGGCCGCGGGATCGGGTGGTGGCTGAGCGCACCGACTCGGGCCGGGTCGAGCTCGCCCTGGTGGAGGGCGATGGGGGATGCCTGCCGAGGGAGGCCTCCCACAACTGCGCGGGTCGCGCGGCGGAGCATGTGCTCACCACGTTGGGACCGCCGGGGGCCGGGCTGCGGATCAGGCTCTCCAAGGGGCTGCCGCTGGGCTCGGGCCTCGGGAGCTCCGGGGCCTCCGCCGTGGCGGCGGCTGTCGCGGCCGCCGTCGCGCTCGAGCTCGACGTGGAGCCGGTGGAGCTCCTGGACGCCTGTAGGGAGGGGGAGCGCCTCGCCACCGGCGCACCCCACCCGGACAACGTCGCGCCCTCGCTGCTCGGAGGGATCGTGGCGTGCCTGCCTCGTGGCGGTGAGGCGGTGGAGGTGATCTCGCTCCCGGTGCCCGAGGGCCTTGCGGTGGTCTGCGTGAAGCCGGACCTGCAGGTCAAGACGTCGGAGGCGCGCGCGGCCCTACCGGCCGCGGTTCCGAT
>CAZEHU010000051.1:0-10249 GCA_964511605.1 uncultured Myxococcales bacterium | reverse complement strand
CGGCGAGATCATCGCCGAGGGCACCCCCGGCGAGCTCCTCGCCCAGACGGGAGCCTCCCGCATGGAGGAGGCTTTCCTCGCCCTCGCTCGTCGAGGCGGCCCGTCAGGGACCGCCGCCAGCGGTGACCTCCCTTGAACCTGCGCCGCTCCTCCGCCGTCGCCAAGCGCCTCCTCCGCCAGATCCGGCGCGACAGGCGGGCCGTCGCCCTGGTGGTGGTGGTGCCGGTGGTGGTGATGGCCCTGCTCTCCGTCGTGCTCGCCAAGGACGACACCCCCCCGCTCCTCGTCCTCGACACCCCGGGCACCCTCGATCTCTTCCGCCGCGACATGGCCGCGGGTCTCGAGAGGGTCGAGGATCCAGACGATCGTCTCGAGGTCACCACCCTCCCGAACGGCGCCGACCCCGACGAGGCCCTCCGCCGCCGGGAGATCGACGCGATCCTGCGCTTCTCGCCTACCTTCCTCGAGGATCGGGTGGAGGGGAAGACGAGCTACGTGGAGCTCCACATCGAGGGGGCCGACCCGATGCGCGCAGCGGAGATCGGCGCGCGCCTCCAGGCCTCCCTCTCCCTGGCCCTCGAGAGGATGCCGCGCCTCTTGCCCGCGGACTGCCAAGCCCACTGCGGCGACACGATCCCCGTGGCCCTGCCGGAGGTGGAGACCCGGCGCTTGTACGGCGACGGGCTCGACGAGGCGATCGACTTCTACACCCCGGTCCTGCCGCCCTTCTTCGTCTTCTTCTTCGTCTTCCTCCTCAGCGCCCTCACCTTCCTCCGGGAGCGTGTCTCCGGCACCGCCGAGCGCCTCCTCGCGAGCCCCCTGTCCCGCGGGGAGCTCGTCCTGGGCTACGTCCTCGGCTTCCTGCCCCCGGCCCTCATCCAGGCGGCGATCACCATCCTCTTCGCGCGCTATGCCCTCGGCGGCCCGTGGGGTGGGGTGGCCGTGGTCCTAGCGACGATCCTGCTCGCGCTGGCGGCCGAGTGCCTCGGTGTCTTCGTCAGCGCCTTCGCCCGCACCGAGTTCGAGGTGATCCAATTCGTGCCGATGGTGCTCCTCCCGCAGCTCCTCCTCGCGGGCATCTTCTGGCCGGTGCACGAGCTGCCCGAGCTCATCCAGCCGGTCAGCCTGATCATGCCCCTGACCTTCGCCGTGAACGCGGTCCGGGACGCGGCGATCCGTGATGCCACCGTGCTGGACGTGGCGCCGGACCTCCTCGTCCTCGTGGGCATGAGCGCGGCGGCCATCGTGCTAGCCTCGTTCAGCGTGAAGAGGACGGTGCGGGGATGAGAGGAGGCTGGCCGACGTTGCTCTTGTTGCCCTTCGTAGTGGCCTCGGGTGCATGCTCCGGTTCGGGGTCGGAGGCGCCGGCTGCAACCGACGGCACGACGCGCGCCGAGCCCGGTGTCGGGGCCGAGCTGGGGGCCGATGCGACGGGAGATGGTCTCGAGACACCCGAGCCCGAGCCCCCAACACCCTCGGGTGCGGCCCTGCTGGTCCTCCTCGAGGGGGAGACCGCCCCTGCGTCCGGGAGCGACGTAGCCTTCGGTACACCGGCCCTGCCTCACGAGGTCGACGTGCAGGTCCGGAACGTCGGCGACGCGAGCGGCGAGTTGATCGACGTCGCCTGGCTGGAACACGAAGGGATCGTGCTCGCCAACACCTGGGCCGACATCGACCACGGCGGCCTCGTCCTGCCTACGACCCTCGCGCCCGGCGAGGAGGTGGACTTCGCTGTGCGCTACGAGCCCCCTCCGCCCCCGGCGCCCGGCGGGGATTATCGGCCCTCGGTCCTGGCGATCCGCCACGGCGAGGGAGAGGAGGTTCGCCTCTGGTTCACGGTGGCCGGCCGCATCTGCCCGGAGCTCAACCCTCCCGCCTGGACCTTCGACGAGGGCCCCGCCGGCCAGCCCTCCGAGGAGATCATGTGTGTGCAGAACTGCGAGCCCCTCGGGCAGGAGTCCTTCCACATCACCACCCTCGCGCTCGAGGACGCCGGAGATCCCGCGACCCCCTGCGAGGCCTTCGAGATCCCCCAGGGACCGACACTTCCGAAGCTCGTCCAGCCCTACGACGCGGCCGGCTCCTCCCCCGCCTGCTTCGTGCTCCGCTACCTTCGGCCCGAGACGGGGCCCCACGCATGCACGGTGCGGGTCACCACCGAGCCGGGCACCCTGCTGTTGGGCGTAGACGGTGAGACGCTCTGACCGCCGCCGCTTCGTGGCGCGTGGACCCCTCCTCCTCGCCCTGCTCCTGGCCGGCTGCGCGGCCGACGATGCGCGCAAGAAGGGCGCCACATGCAATACGGAGGCCCCCTGTGACTCGGGCTTCTGCTACGCGGGCACCTGCCTGGACCCGGCCGGGGACGACGACAACGACGGCCTGACCAACGAGGTGGAGGCCTTCTTGCTCGGAACCGATCCCACGAGCGCGGACACCGACGGCGATGGCATCACCGACCTCAACGAGGTGGGCCCCGACATCGACGATCCAGACGACAGCGACGGCGATCACGTCCCCGGCCAGGAGCCCCCGAGCCACGATGCCGTGGAGTCGACCGTGGAGGACTCGGACGGGGACTGCGTGCCCGACCAGTTCGACCCACACTCCACCTCGGTCGCCGACCTGGTCGCAGCCCTCTGCCCGCTCGCCGGCGTCTGCGAGACGGAGTCCAAGGCCCTGGGCATCCTCTGCTCCGAGACCGAGGTGGACAGCGCCGGCTTCCCACTGCCGCGCTGCGACCTCTCCGATCTGAGCGAGGCGTGGGAGGACTCGGAGGCTACCTGCGATGGCCTCGACAACGACTGCGACGGCCATACGGACATCCTGGTCGACGAGGGCTGCGATGCAGACACGAGCGCATGCACCGCCGGTGTCTGCGGGCCTGGGGGCCTCTGTGAGGTCCGGACGATCGCCGAGCTGCCCTACCGAGAGCGGATACCGGTGCCCGGGGTCGGCCTCGCGCGGGACGCCCTCTCCTTGCCCTCAGGCTTCGTGCTCTTGGCGGCGGGCCCCGGTGGTCTGCTGATCCTCACGGATCCGGACGCCGGCCCCCTCGGGCCCCACGCGGGCCTCCTGCCCGAGGGGGATACGCAGGCCCTCGCGGCCTCTGAGGCCGGTCGGATCTGGCTCGCTGCCGGCGCGGGGGGCCTGGTGACCGCCCAGGTCGGGGAGGGCGGCGGCGTCGCTTGGATCTCCACCCTGCCGACCCCGATCGGCGCGTCCTTCGTCGATGTGGCCACCGACGGCGACCACGTCTACGTCGCCGGCGAGGAGGGTGGCCTCCTCGTGCTCGACGCCGTCAGCGGCGAGCTCCTCGGCACCCGGGCGCTCGGAGGCGGCGTCCGGGCCGTCGCAGCCAACGAGACCCTGGTCGCGGCGGCGGTCGCCGGGGTGGGGGTGGTCCTCCTGGATCCGGCCGACCCGATGGCCGCCCCCACGATCCAGGGCGGCGTCGAGGATCCGCGGGACGTGCTCGTCGACGGGGACCAGGCCTGGTGCGCGGCCGGCGCCGCCGGGCTGGTCTCGGTCCACGGACAGAGCGGTGAGCTCGGGAGCTCCCTCGAGCTGGGCGGCCCCGCCTCGACGATCGCCTCGGCGGGGAGCACCGCGTGGGTCGGGCTCGAGGGCGGCGGGGTGATCCCGGTCGACCTCGCCAGCAGTGCCGCCCCCGAGGCCGGCGAGCTGGTGGACGGTGGCGGAGCCCACCGCGCGGTCCCTGCAGGCAACCAGCTCCTCCTCCTCCGGGAGAGCGAGGTGGGGATCCGCACCCTTGCGGCGCCGGAACCGGACGACACCTCGACCCTCGAGCTCGGCGAGGTCAACGATGTGGTCCTCGACGAGAACGAGGGCTACTGGTTCGCCCTGGGGACCACCGGCCTCGGCAAGTGGACCCCCGGGGCGGTGGTGGTGAGCTCGACGTCGCTCGGAGGCGCCGTGGTGGACCTCGAGGCCGCGGGCGCGACCCTCTGGGCGGCGGCTTCGAAGGCCGGGTTGATCGCCATGGAGCTAGGGGGGGGCTCCGTGCTCTCCACCACCCCGCTCGCGGGGGAGGCCCTCTCGGTGAGCGCGCGAGCGGGCAGCGTCCTGGTGGCGCTCGGAGATGCGGGCGTCGCCCGCGTGGACGCCACGAGCGTGGAGCTCCCGGTGGTGGAGGAGACCTTCGCTCTGGAAGGGCTTGGCGGGGTCCACGTGGTGGCCCTCGACGCGGATGGAGAGGGCTGGGCCGGGACGGGCAGCGGCGATCTCGTCCGCCTTTCCGATGGGGAGGCCTTCCCCTTCGGGGAGATTGGCGCCCTCGAGGAGCGCTCCAGCCGCCTGATGATGACCCTGCCCGGGGGGCTCATCCTCCTCGACCCTGCGAGCCCCGGCAGCGCGACCCTGGTTCCTCTGCCGGGAGGGGGGGGGCCCACGAGCCTCCTCGACATCCTGCCGCCGGCCTTCGGGGCGGTGGTCGGGGTGGGCCGCAGCCCCGCGGGTCTGTGGATCGTGGACGCCTCCTCCGATCCTCCCTTCGTGATGGGTACGGAGGACACTCCGACCCCCACGGGCGGTGCTGTGCGCGGCCAGGAGGCCGTGCTATCTCTGGGTCCCTTCGCGGTCTCTGTGCGGGACCGCACTTGCCCGCCCCTCTGACCCCCCTCGTCGCCGCGAAGAGCCAGCCATGGACCGGGAGAGCCGCATGAACGATGCCGACATCAACGTCTCGCGCATGCTGTGTCCTATCGACTTCTCGGAGACGAGCCGCCGGGCGTTCTACCAGGCGGTGGCGCTCGCTGCGCACTTCGAGGCCGAGCTCACGGTGCTCCACGTCCAGGAGCACTCCTGGATGCGCAGCAGCTACGAAGCGATCGAGGCCGAGCGGCAGGAGCTCGAGCTCCTGGAGGCCTCCTTGCAGGATCGCCTGCAGGAGGTCTACGAGGACGGCACCATCGACGACGAGGATCGGGAGCGCATCCGCATGGACCTGACCCAGGGCAAACCTTGGCTCGAGATCGTGCGCTACGCGGTCGACCACGAGGTCGACATGATCGTCATGGGCACCCACGGCCGGACGGGCCTGGAGCATATGCTCATCGGCAGCCAGGCGGAGAAGGTGGTGCGCTGGTCGCCCTGCCGCGTCTTGACGGTCAAGCCCCACGGCTGGACGCCGGATATGAGCGTCATCCTCCGGGACTGAGGCGTGGGCCCCCTCCTCGCGCTCGGCCTCGGCCTCGCCACCGCCGGCGCAGGTCCCAGGAACCCGGTCGAGCCACCCTCGCCCGAGCTCACCGGTGTCTGGGCGGAGAAGCAGGTCCTCACTGGGACGACCGACCTGCCGGTGGTCGGCGAGATCGTTGCGATCAACCGTACCCTGCTGCGCGTCGAGGTGAAGCAGGAAGGCCGTCGCATCGATCGGGTCGAGACGGTCTGCGCCATCGACTCCCGCTCCTCGATCGGGGCCGTGAAGACCGTGCTGCCTCCGGCTTTCCTGAAGGCGGTCAGCGGGCTGCGACGGCGCGGCACCCTCAGCGTCCGAGGCGGCACCTGGCGCCTGAAGACCGCCAAGGCCCTCGGGGTCTACGGCGCGAAGCTGAAGCAGCCGGCGGGTGATCCCCTGCCGGAGGAGGATGACGACGAGCGCCTCGTCGACGACGACGGGGATGGGCATCCGGGGGTGACGATCCGCCTCGAGGGACCCATCTCCGGCGACCTGTACATGGTGGAGCGGGACTGGTCGGTCCTCCTCGGAGTGCTGGTGGGAGGGAACACCGACCACGTGAAGGGTCGCCTGGTCTGGGGCTCCGAGCAGTCGGTCGTGGACAGCACGAACCCGCTCCTCACCGGACCGCGGAGCCTCGCCCCCCACCGGGACTCGAGGCGCTCGAGCTTCGAGATGCGCAAGGTGGCCCCCAAGACCACCTGCGAGGACATCATCGCGAAGGCGGGCTCGCTCTTCGGCCAATAGGGGGGCAGGGCCGGAGGGCTACCATCCCGCGCCGAGGCGGTTCCTGATCTGCCAGTAGGTGACCTCGAGCCCCACACCGAATTCGTCCATGATGCGCTTCTTCGCAGCGTGCGAGATGTTGTGGGGGCTGGTCTCACCCAAGGCTCGCCGGAGCCCCGCCCTCGGCAGCAGGAGCTCCGCCGCGAATGCGTTCGCCCGGCGCTCGATTGAAGGGCGGCGCCCACGGTCCGCTGAGGACCGCAAGGGGTCTCAAGCCGTCGCCAGGTCGAAGTCGTCCGGACACCTGGAGTCGCTGTCGGGGAACCAACGTGGTGGTCCCCCGCCGAACACTCCCCGCTTGTGCTCTGGGTTGGGCTCGTAGATCCGCCTCAAGAAGATCGCTCCTGCAGACGGATGCTGCGGGCCCTGGCCCTTGCGAGCAAGCCTCGTTGTCGAAGTCAGGCGCGGAGAGGAGCAGCGGCCACCCGCACCGGCGCCGCGGCCTGCATCTCCCGGGCGCGCTGCTTCTGGTTCTCGATGGCGCGCAGGATGGCCTCCGGCGTGGCCGGCAGGGCCAGCTCCACCTCGATGGCGTGGGCGCCGATGTCGTGGCCATAAGCAGCGATCGCGTGACGGAGGGCTGTGACGACGGCGATGCCGAGCATGAAGGGGGGCTCGCCCACGGCCTTGGAGCCGCCGATCACCCCATCCTGGGCTGCGCGCTCGAGGAGGCGGACCCGGAAGTCCGCGGGGACATCCCCCACCGCCGGGATCTTGTAGGTGGAGGGCCCGGGAGTCAGCAGCCGGCCCTCCTCGGAGAAGAGCAGCTCCTCCATCGTCAGCCAGCCCACGCCCTGGACGAAGGCCCCCTCGATCTGCCCGATGTCGATGCTGGGCACGAGGCTCGCCCCCACGTCGTGCAGGATGTCGGCCCGGAGCATGCGGTGCTCGCCGGTGAGGCCGTTGACCTCCACCTCGACCACCGCGCCCCCATAGGCGAAGTAGTAGAAGGGGGTGCCCTGTCCCTTGTCCTGGTCGTACGCGACCCCCGGTGTGCAGTAGTAGCCCGTGGCGCTGAGCGGGATCTGGGCGAGCCAGCAGGCGGTGGCCACCGCTCCGAAGGTCGACGAGGCGCCGGGGGCGCGGTCGGAGGTGATGGTGCCGCCGGCGAAGCGGGCCGAGGCCACGTCCGCCGGGTCTTCCGGGTCGAGGCCAAGGAGCTCGGCGGCCTTCGGGGCCATGCGCTCGCGGATCTGCTCGCAGGCGTGGGCCACGGCCTGGCCGTTGAGGTCGCTGCCGCTCGAGGCCGCTGTGGCCGAGGTGTTCGGGACCTTGTCGGTCGCGGTATTCATGGGCCGGATCCTGTCCACCTCGACCCCGAGGCCCTCGGCGCAGACGCGCAACATCTTGGTGTGCAGGCCCTGGCCCATCTCGGTGCCGCCGTGGTTGAGCTGCACGCTGCCGTCCGTATAGACCAGCACCAGCGCGCCGGCCTGGTTGAGCACGGCCTTGGTGAAGCTGATGCCGAACTTCACCGGCTGGAAACCCAGGCCTCGCTTCAGGTGCGGCGAGCGCTCGTTGAAGTGCTCGATCGCCGCGCGGCGGCGGTCGTAGTCGCTCTCGTCGCGGAGCTCGGCCCAGACGCGCTCGCAGCGGGGCGAGGGGATCTGTTGGCCGTAGGGCGCCCGATCCCGCGGCGCCTCCCCGTAGAAGTTCAGGGCCCGAACCTCGGCCGGATCCATGCCCATGCGCTCGGCGAAGCGGTTCAGGGCATCCTCCACCACCAACATGCCCTGGGGTCCGCCGAAGCCGCGGAAGGCGGTATTCGAGGGCAGGTTCGTCCGGCAGGCCCGGCCGGCGAAGCGCAGGTGCTCGATGAAGTAGGCGTTGTCGAGGTGGAAGAGCGCGCGATCGTGCACGGGGCCGCTGAGGTCGATGGACCAGCCGCCATTGGCGTAGCACTGCACGTCGAAGGCGATGAGGCGGCCATGACCGTCGAAGCCGGCATCGTATCGAGACCAGAAGGGGTGCCGCTTGCCGGTGATGACCATATCGCTGTCGCGATCGAGCCAGACCTTCACCGGGCGGCCCGTGTATTGGGCGCCGAGGGCCGCGAGGCAGGCGAAGTTGGAGGCCTGGCTCTCCTTGCCGCCGAAGGCCCCGCCCATGCGCGGCACCTCGCAGATCACGTCCTTGGACGAGAGCCCGAGGACCACCGCCACCAGCTTCTGGGTCTCGGTGGGGTGCTGGCTCGAGGCGTAGACGTGCATCGTGCCGGCCTCGCCGGGTACAGCGAGGCTGGCGTGGGTCTCGAGGTAGAAATGATCCTGCGCGCCGCTGGCGCAGACGCCCTGGAAACGCACCTGGGCCCTCTGCAAGGCGGTCTTCACATCGCCGCGCTCGATGACGTGGTTCACGGTGGAGAAGCTCTGGCGCTCGAGAGCCTCCGGCACGGTGAAGATCGCGTCGTCGAGGGGCTCGTAGACCACGTCGACGGTGGCCTCGGCGGCGTGGCAGGCCTCGTAGGTCTCCCCTACGACCAGGCCGACCACCTGGCCCTGGTAGAAGACCTCCTCGCCGGCGAGCAGGGGCTCGTCGTGCACGATGGGGCCGATGAGGTTGTCGCCGGGCACGTCCTCCCGGAAGAGGACCGCGTGCACCCCTGGCATCCCGCGGGCAGTGGTCGCGTCGATCGAGACGATGCGGGCCCTGGCGTGGGGCGAGGTGACGAAGCGGCAGACGAGGGTGCCGGGGGGCATCGGCAGATCGTCCACGTAGCGGGCGGAGCCCTCCACGTGGCCCCAGGCGCTCTCGTGGATGCCGGGGCGGCCCATCGGGGAGTCGGTGGTCGTCGTGGTCGTGCTCATGAGGAGGACACCCCCACCGGTCCGGAGGTGAGGACCGTGCCGCTGGGCCGGTCGATCAGGTCGGGCATGGGATCGCCGTGGGTCTCCAGGTAGAAGCCCACCAGCAGGTTCTTGGCGACGGTGGAGCGATACCAGGCGGAGCCTCGGTGATCGGACATCGGGGTGAAGTCGGTCTTCAGGGCGCCGGTGGCGGCCTCGACCGCAGCGAGGGTCCAGGGCTGGCCCACCAGGGCCGTCTCCGTGGCGGTAGCGCGCTTGGGTGTCGCCGCCATGCCCCCGAAGCCGAGGCGGGCCTCGGTCACGACCCCGGCCTCGTCGACGCGGACCAGCAGCCCCGCGGCGACCGCGGAGATGTCGAGCTCGCGGCGCTTCGAGACCTTGTAGGCGCCGACCCGCGCGTCCTCCGGGATCGCCGGGACCTCCACGCGCACCAGGAGCTCTGAAGGCCGGAGGTCCGGCTGGCGGTAGCCGAGGAAGAATTCCTCGATAGGCACGCGGCGCTCGCCCTCGCGGGAGCGCAGGACGATGGTGGCGCCGAGGGCGAGCAGGATCGGCGGCGTATCCCCTATGGGCGAGGCGTTGCAGAGGTTCCCGCCCAGGGTGCCCCCGTGCTTGATCTGCCGGGCCCCGAAGTAGCGGAGCATGCGGGCGAGGGGGGGACAGGCCTCGAGGGCCCAGGCCTCCACATCGGCCAGCGGGACGGCGGCACCGACGGAGAAGTCCCCCCCCCCGAGCGACTCGATGCCGCGGAGCTCCTGCAGGCCGCCCGTGGAGATCAAACAGGGCCAGGTGGCGTGCCTCTTGGTGACCTCGAGGCCCAGGTCCGTGGAGCCGGAGAGGAAGCGGGCACCGGGGACCTCGTCGAGCAGGTCCCACAGCGCATCGAGGCTCGTGGGCCGAACGAAGCGCCGCCCCTCGGGATCCGTGTAGTCGAGCGCCCTGGGCGTCGAGCGCTCCCCCTCGAGATCTCGGCGGAAGCGATCGTCGGGGCGTGTGCCCGCCACGCGGCCGAGGGCATCGCGGATGGGGCGGTAGCCGGTGCAGCGGCAGAGGTTGCCGGCGATCTGATCGTCGAGCTTCCAGGCTTCGTCGAGGTCCTCGCGGTAGGTGGCCTCGAAGAGCGACATCACGAAGCCCGGGGTGCAGTAGCCGCACTGACTCCCCAGCTCTTCGGCCATCGCCACCTGGGCGGGGTGGCGGCCCCCGGGGGCGCTCCGGGCTCGCAGCCCCTCGACGGTCCAGAGCCGCCGGCCGTGGAGCATAGGCAGGAGGAGCAGGCAGGAGTTGATCGCACGGAAGGTGGCGCGTCCCTGGTGATCCACGTCCTGCACGGCCACGGTGCACGCACCGCAGTCCCCCTCCGCGCAGCCCTCCTTGGTGCCGATCTGCTGGACCGTGCGGCGCAGCCACCAGAGCAGGGTCTGGGTGGTGGCCTCCTCGGTTATCTCGACGGGGCGCC
>CAZEHU010000050.1:622-10253 GCA_964511605.1 uncultured Myxococcales bacterium | reverse complement strand
AGAGCCAGCGGGGAGCAGGCGGATCGCGTCGACCGTCAGGTGCAGCTCGTCCCCTGTCTCGCCGCTGTTGTCGTGGACGGAGACGTGCTGATCGCCGCCCGCATCGAAGGAGAAGGTGCCGAGGGTGCGCCAGCCAGCGCCCGCGGACTGATCGACGAGGACCGTATGCTCCTGTCCCGCGTGGCGGAGCACGTAGGGGACAGCGCTCGACTTGTTCCAGGGGCTGACGACGTTGGCCTCGACGAGGTACTCCCCGCCCTCCTCGAGGTTCAGGGTCCAGCGGGCCCAATTGCTCGGGCTCGGGCTCTTCCAGGCGTTCGTCCAGAGGATCGAGCCGCCCACACCCACGCCCGACTCGCTCCGCCAGTACTGAGCCTTGCCCCACTTCTCGAAGCAAGGGCCGGAGTCGTCGAGGATCCCGCCGCCCCCACCGAGGGTGGCGCAAGGCTCCGCCTCCTGGCCGATGAGGGTCTCGTAGGACTTCACGAGCGACATGTAGGGCGAGATGTAGGCGTTGCCCCCGACGTTCGAGACGTACATACGCACGTCGTAGTGGAGGTGGACCGTCGTAGGCACGGGGTTGCCGGAGCTGTCGAAGAAGGCATTGGATACGCGCCCGAGGCGCTCGCCCTTGTCGACCCAGTCGCCGAAGCCCACCTGGAGGCTCGAGGGCTCCATGTGCAGGTAGCGGTGGCGCACGCCAGAGGGGGTCGTGAGGTAGACGCTGTAGCTGCCGATGTTGGTGATCGTCCCGGACTCGGCCGCCACGGCCCAGTGCTTGTCGTCCTCGCAGCTCGCGGCCCGGATGTCCTGGCCCTGATGCCCGGTGCCCGCGGGGCACAGCGGCATCGACCAGCTCCGGGGCTCGCAGTAGTTGTCCCACCACGGATAGCTGAAGTTGGCGGCGTCGCACTGCCCGCCCCCGGGGCCGAGGTAGCCCCCTGGACCGTAGACCTGTGAGTTGGGAAAGGCGGGGGCCTCCTCGATAGGAAAGCGCATGCCCGGCACCAGCACCTTCGTCTCCGCCAGCCCTTCGTTGCCCGCCTGGAGCTGGCCGGGTGGCTTGTAGCTGAACTCCCCGGCCGCGAGGGGAGCGGTGAGGGTCGCGGCAACGAGGGCGGGCAGGGTCGCGATCACCGAGCGCGTGCCTCGCGATCGGCCGCGTCGAGGACCGCACGGTCCACACGGCGCAAGCTGAGGACGAGGTCACGGACCAGGGCGTCGTCCCCGCACATCGGATGCTCGAGGCCGCCCAGGCACTCCACATCGACGTCGTAGGCAGCCCCCCATGCCACGAAGTGGGCGGTGACGATGTCGTGGGTGCGGCTGAGGAGCGGGTCGGACAAGGGGGGCGGGGCCTGGGGTGTGGCCAGCATGCCCTTGATCTCGATCGCGGCCGCGGCCGCGTGCACCGAGACCGAGAAGCGTGCTCCCTTCAAGGAGATCGCGTGCCAGGTGGGCCCGCTCACCAGCTCGGCGGTCCTCAGGAGCGCCGCGTCCTCGGGCAGGAGGAGCGGAGCCTGGCGCTCGCTGGTGGCGATTCCCCTCGCGCGTGTGCGTGCCACCCTCGAGAGGTGCTGCGCGCCGGACAGGGTCGGGTGGGCCGCGGCGGCCTCCCGATCGATGGGCTGGAGCCTCGGGAGGCTCGGGGCCGCGTGCTGCGCCTTCTCGAGGGTCTCGCCGGAGGGGGCCGCGGCGCCGGCAGGTGCGCCCGTCGTGGCGACGAGGACGAGGGCCGCGGCTCCGCCGAGGAGCCTCCGCTTCGATACGCCCTGGGTCATGGTCCTCCCATCTCGAGCCTCGGCCACGAAGCAGGTGCTCGTGGGCCCCCATCGCGGGCTCATCGGTGGAGCCCAGGGCAGTGGAGCACAAGGCCGAACGACCCTCAACGAGCAGGCTCCTTACGATCCGGTTAAGGTCGCCCGGGACCGGGACCCAGGGCGGGGATCGAGGCGGTGGCGGACAACGTCCTCAGCATCAGTGGACTCACGAAGACCTACGGCAGCCTGCGGGTGCTCGAGGGCATCACCCTCGGCATCGAGGCCGGTGAGCGGGTCGGCCTCATCGGCGACAACGGTGCCGGCAAGTCCACCCTCCTCCGCCTCATCGCGGGCCAGGAGGCGCCGGACGCGGGCACGATCGCGAGCCAGGGGGGCCTCGCGGTCGCCCTGCTCGAGCAGGCCCCGGTCTTCCCCGATGTCTCGATCCGCGAGGTGCTCGCGGAGCCCTTCCGCGAGGTGCGTCGGGCCATCGAGCTCTACGAGCGTGCGGCCGCCGAGCTCGATCCACGGGCGGAGGAGCTGCTGGCGCGCATCGACGCGCTGGGCGGGGCGGGCTGGTCCTGGCAGACGGAGGTGGCCCGCGCGGCCTCCACCCTACGCCTCGAGGATCTCGACCGCCCCGTCCTCAGCTTGAGCGGGGGCGAGGCCCGCCGCGTAGCCCTCGCCCGCCTGATGGTGGTGGAGCCGGGGCTGATGCTCCTCGACGAGCCCACCAACCACCTCGACGCGGAGACGGTCGAGTGGCTGGAGGGCTGGCTGGCCGGGGCGCAGGCCGCGGTGATCCTGGTCAGCCACGATCGCTACTTCCTCGATCGGGTCGTCGAGCGCATGGTCGAGGTGCGCCGGGGCCGGGTCCGGAGCTTCCCGGGCGGCTATACCGAGTACATCGCGGCCCGCGCGATCGAGGAGGCCCAGCGCGAGCGGGCCCGCCACCGCCGCCTGAGGCACCTGGTGGCCGAGCTCGAGTGGGCCCGCCGCTCCCCGAAGGCGCGGACCAGCAAGTCGAGGGCGCGCCTGCAGAGGATCGACGAAGCGAGGGACGAGGTCGGGCGGCTCCAGGCTTCGGTCGGCGCCGCGGAGATCCGCTTCGGGGCGCCGCCGCGTCTCGGGGGGATCATCCTCGAGCTCGAGGGCCTCTCCTTCCGCTACCCGGGCGGACCCCCGCTCCTCGAGGACTTCGACGCCATTTTGCGGAAGGGCGAGCGGCTCGGCATCCTCGGTCCCAATGGCTCGGGCAAGACCACGCTCTTGCGCCTCATCCTCGGGGAGCTCGAGCCCACCCGGGGCCGGCTCCGCCTCGGCAAGAATACGACGATGGCCTACTTCGACCAGCATCGCTCGGTCCTCGATCCCGAGCGGACGGTGGTCGAGACGCTCCTGCCCGACGGGGGCGATAGGGTCTTCCCCCCGGGGGGGAGCGGGGTGCACGTGGCCTCCTGGCTCGATCGCTTCCGCTTCCCCAAGGACCAGCACCGGGCGGCGGTGCACACGCTCTCCGGCGGGGAGCGGAGCCGTCTCGCCCTAGCGCGCTTCTTGCTGGAGGAGGCCAACCTCCTCCTCCTCGACGAGCCCACCAACGACCTCGACATCCCCACCCTGAACGTGCTGGAGGAGGCCCTCGTGGCCTTCGAGGGATGTGTGCTCGTCATCAGCCACGATCGCTACTTCCTCGACAAGATCGCGACCGGGATCGTCGCGCTCGAGCCGACGCTGGTCGCCCCGGGTGCCGTGACGCTCCAGCAAGGGGACTACACCACCTATCGGCGCCTCCGCCTCGAGCGCCTCGAGGAACGGAAGCGCCGCGAGGCGGAGCGCGCGCGCGCGGAGGCACTTCGAGCTTCCGCGAGCGTCGAGCGAGTGGTGGTGGTGGTGCGGGAGGGCCCTCTACCCCTGAAGTGGGCCGAGCGACACGAGCTCGATGGCCTCGAGGAGAGGATCGAGCTCGCGGACACGGTGGTCCGGGGCCTCGAAGCGGCCCTGGTGGATCCCGATCTCTGGTCCTCCGGCCCTGAGGAGGGCCGACGGCTGAGCCGGGAGCTGGCCTCCGCGAGGGCCGAGGCCGAGGCCCTCTACGCGCGCTGGGAGGAGCTCTCCGAGCGTGCCGAGGCCAACGGCGCTTGACCGGCGGATCCGGCCAGAGGCCGTGCGCGGTTACGCCCTCGTGAACCCTTCGCTCGCTCTCGGCGCTCAACTCGCTGGGGTCCCGATCCGTTCTAGAGGAGGAGCCAGCATTCGCAGGAGGCAGCGATGGCCCTCTGGAGCCCGAGGAAGAAGGAAGACACCTCCGCAGGCGATCGGCCGGCCCAGGACAAGCTCCAGCTCGACGTGGCGGCCGGCCGCGAGCTCCTCGCTACCTGCTGCCAGCTCAAGCTGCCGGCGACCATCCTGGCGCCCGATACCATGACGGTCCTCCACGCGCGCTTTCTGGCCCTCGACGGCGACGGCGTCACCCTCGAGCTCCCCCAGGGGGCCACCTCCAACCTCCGGGCCTTGTCGACCTGCTGCGTGACCGGCTTCCACAGGGGGCGTGCCTTCGTCTTCATGAGCCTGATCCGCGGCTTCGACGCCTCGGAGAGGACCCTGCCCTGGGTGCGCGTCGAGACCCCGCGGGTGGTCTCCTGCACCGACATCCGGAAGAGCTTCCGGGTGCCGGTCGGCCACAAGGAGCTCAGCGCCCAGGTGGTCCTGGTCGAGGCGGGTGTGCTGCTCCCGGTGGAGCTGACGGATCTCAGCTTCGGGGGCGCTATGCTCGCGCTGCCCGAAGGCAGCCCCGCGCTGACCGAGGGCACGAAGCTCCGGCTCCGGATCCGCTCCCGCATCGAGGATCACCCGGCGAGCCTGGAGCTCGAGGCGAGGGTGCGCCGCCTGCACAGGGGCCCGACCTCGCGGGTCGGGGTCATCTTCCCGGAGTTCACCGAACAGGGCGCTATCGATCCCTGTCAGGAGCTCCGCGACCTGGTCCTCCAGCTCGAGCGCCGCTGGATCCAGTCCCGCCGAGGCTGAGCCCCTCGCAACACGGAGCCGGCTCGGCCCTTCAGACGCCAGGGCTCGCGAGCTCCCGCAGGAAGGCCCAGAAGCGCTTCGGGGTCATGTAGTGCATGTCCACCCGGCCCAGGCTCAGGGAGTCGCCGTCGCCGAGGGGGACGGGGTAGTGCGGGACGAGCACCTCGCCGCGCACCTTGGTGCCGTTCGATGAGTCGAGGTCCGTGATCGTGATCGCGCCCCGCTTCGGATCGTACGCCAGCTCCGCATGGATCGCGGTGACCGTGAAGTCCGCGACGACGACGTCGGCCTTCGAGGTCCTTCCGACCGTCACCTTGCGTGAGCGCGCGGCGCTGTCCTCGCGGCGGAGCTCCACGTAGCGGGGGATCGTCAACATCCGATCCCCCAGCATGTCTGCGTCCATCGTGGTGGTCGCAGGATCATCGGGGGATAGGAGGGCCAAGGTCGATGCCTTGATCGGCGCCGCCTCCGTGCCGCTCTTGATGCGATCCATGCGGCTGCGATTCGCCGAGCTCACCCTCGTCCCCGGCTGGGCATGGGTCATCGCGGGCCGCCGTGCCCCCGTCCGCATGGGATAGCCGGCGGTCGCCCCCACCGGCGCGCCCGCTGGAGGCTTGCGGTGGAGCTCACCGCCGAGGATGCGCCAGGCCACGAGGACCGGAAAAGGATGCCGGGCCACGAAATCCTCTACCGCCATCCGCCGCGCATCTCGTTGGGCCGGTGAGATCGAGTTCAAGGTCGTGGCTCACTCGCCGAGCTGTTCGATGACGTCCCGCGCGTGCTGGTGGAGGAGTCCCCAAAGGCGGGTGTCGAATCCTAGCACCCTCCGAGCCGCGTCCACGGCCTGTGGATCTTGCCGATCGGGCACCGGCAGGGCCGGCATACGGAGGGCCACCGGGAAGGCGGGGCATCCGAGCTCGCTGACGACGGCATCCGCGACCACGATCAGAGCTCGCTCGATGCTCGGGGCCTCCGCGCGCGACCAGGCATGGTGGTTGCCGATCGCCTCGGTGACGTTCCTCGGCATGCGCCAGAGCCCGCACATGATCCGGCCCGCTTGCTCGTGCTCGTCGTGGAGGACCTGGCACGCGAGGGCCAGCTCTTGGGGCTCGACGGCGGCGTAGCTCTCGGACAGCGCGCTCAGGGAGCCCGCCAGCCCCACGTCGTGCAGCAGGCCCAACAGGAAGGCCTCGCCGTGCTGCAGCTTCGTGATCCGGCTGATGATCCCGCAGACGTGGGCCGTAGCGAGGCTATGATCCCTCAGGTGCTCCATGAGCTCGGTGAACCCGGGGGCTCGGAAGACGCGCCCCATCATCGCCTCCTGGAGGACGATGTCGCGCACGCCGTTGAGACCGAGGCGCGTTACGCAGTCGTCGAGGCTCGCGGACGCGCGGGCCGGGCGATAGGCCGCCGAGTTGGCGATGCGGACCACACGTCCAGCTAGCAGGGGATCGTTGGACAGGATGCGATGGGCGTCCCTCAGGGAGGCATCGCGGCGTCCCGCGAGCTCCATGATCTCCATGGCCACCTGGGGCAAGCGCGGAGGGGTGTAGGCCGGGTCCAGGAAGGTGTCGATCAGCAGCCTGCGGAGGGCCTCGGGATCGACGTCCTTGAGCGCAAGCAGCTCTCGCTTCGAGGTGCGCTTGCGCGTGGTAGGGCTCTGGAGGTGCGCTCGGCCGTGCTTCGTCCTCATGGTCCTCCCTCTGAGCGGCCCTGGCCGCGAGGTCCCCGGCTTGCGAGACTATACCGAGATCTCCGAGCCTGTGTCGCGTGGGACCGAGGTTCAAGGGTCGGCCCGGGGTTTCTCAGGGTCGGTCCGGGGTTTCCCTGCCAGCACGCCCCGGACAAACCCGATGCACCCGCCCGTGCGGTCTGATACCCTGGAGCGCCTCGGCTCGTTGCAGGGCCTCGCACGGAGCCGCGCTCCGCCTCATCGGGAGGCCATTGGGGCGGTCCCGAGCGCATCATCTTCAGGGGGAAAGGATGCTGGCACCCGAAGATCGACAAGACCTCATCGCGGATCACCTCGAGGCCAAGGGCAGCTTGTCCGCGGAGCCGTTGGACGAGGAGATCGCGGACTGGCGGGAAGACGAGGCCTTGATCACGGCCCTCGATCACGTGCTCAACCTCCTCGACAGCCGACCCTCGTACGTGGTCCGGCGCTTCGCCCTGGAGCTGAACGGCTATGCGCTCGCGCTCCTCGAGCATCGGGGCGAGGGCATCGACGCCGGTCCCCAGACCCGCGTCGAGATGCGGGACTCCGTGGCGAGCCGCAAGGCCCGCCACTCCGGCGACGAGTAGCGGCGCTGAGCGCTGAGGTCGACCCATGTTCGCGTGGATTCGCAGGCTCGCCGGGGAGGGCCCCGTCCTGGATCCCAGCGACGAGGAGTCGAGCGCGGAGGCGCACCCCGCTCGTGGCGGCGAGCCCCTGCCCGAAGCTGTCACGCAGGCGCCGCGCGCGCCGATCTCCGAAGAGCGCGTCGCCGCGCTGACCGAGGAGCTGCTGGAGTGCTTTCGCACCAGCGCCGCGGATCTCCCGAGCTTCCCTGGTGGGGGCCTCGAGGTCTTCCGGGCCGCCCAGGACGAGGCGACGAGGATCGAGGATCTGGTCTCTATGATCCAGGCGGAGCCGAGCGTGGCCCTCGGTATCCTGCGTCTGGCGAACTCGGCCTTCTTCGGGCGCCACCAGGAGGTCCAGGTGCTCCAGGATGCCGTGGTCCTGCTCGGCCGTCGTGAGGTCTCCTATGCGGCAAGCGCCGCGGCCGCCAGCGCCATGTACCGCGCGCGGGTGCTCGCGGGTAGCGAGCTCCTCTACTCGATCGCGGAGACGCTGCGTGCGGAGTCCCTGACCAGCGCGTTCGCGACAGCCTGGCTGGCCGCAGAGACGGGCAGGGGCGATCGCAACCGCGCCTTCCTCGCCGGCATGTTCCACGACGTCGGCAAGATCGTCGCGCTCCACTGCCTCGCGAGCCTCGGCCACAGGGACCTCGACGAGGCCGATCTGGTGGCGATCCTCGAGGGCGCGCACGTCGAGCTCGGCTTCGAGGCGGTCAGCGCCTGGAACCTGCCCGAGTACCTCGTGGAGATCTGCCTCGAGCATCACTCGCAGCTCCAGGAGGGCGCACAACACTCCGAGGAGCTTCACCTGGTCCGGGTCACCTCGGGCATCCTCCAGCAGGGCTCGAATCCGCACCGCCGCGAGGCCCTCGAGGAAGAGATCGATACGAGTGTGGCGATCCTCCGTCTAGATGCTAGTCGCCTCGCGGCCCTCCGTGCCGAGCTGGGCTTCTTGTTGACCGAATCGGTCGACGCCATCTGAACGAACGATCCGGCATGGCGCCGGACCCTGCGGCCCTGGTGCTGTGCTAGTACAGGTCTCCCCACCAAGAGAGGATCGGGCATGTGGTCCTGGTTGAAGTCGTTGCTGGGCCTCGGCCGCTCCGACACGTTGATGTCGCGGGCCTCCGGACCGGAGCGTGCCTCGGTGCCGCGCGAGTGGGTACCGAGGCCCGCCCGCTCCGCCGCGGAGGTCGATCCCTTCGAGCTCCTCGGCTACTCCTCCGAGGTCCCCCCGCCCTCGATGGTGACCGATCCGCGGGTGGGGGACATCGCCACGGTATTGGCGGACAACTTCCATGCAAGCCCGCCACCCGCCGCGGCTCTCCCGTCCCAGGCGATGACGGTCCTGAACCTCGTCCAGGATCCAGAGGTGAGGACGCGGCCGCTCGAGCAGGCCATCGCCCGCGACCCGGCCCTCAGCGCCCGGGTCATGCGGGTGGCGAACTCGGCGTTCTACGGCCGCCTGGAGGACGCCGAGACCCTGCGTGATGCCATCACGGTGGTCGGGCTCCGCGGACTCAAGGAGATCTGCACCGCCGCGGCGGGCGAGAGCCTGTTCGGCGCCATCCCCGGCGCACGCGATCCCGGGATCCGGGCGGAGTGGGAGACCCTGTACCACCACGCCCTGACGGTCTCCCTGACGGCCTCCTGGCTGACGCTCGAGCGCACCACCGGCCAGCCGGCGAAGGCGATGATCGCCGGGCTCTTGCACGACATTGGGAAGGTGGTGGCGCTCTCGGGCCTCGCTGGCCTCGCCGACGATCACCGCGCCGCGATCGAGTCCACGCCCGGCCTACTCGACCTGGTGGTCGAGGCGATCCACGTGCAGCTCGGCGCCGACCTCGCCGTGGCGTGGAAGCTGCCCGACCACATTCGCCAGACCTGCGCGCGCCACCACGACGCCGATCCGCCCGGCATCGATGCCGCGCCCGAGCTCCACGCCATCCGCGTCGTCTCCGGGCTCAACGCCCTCAGGCTGAAGCCCTCCACCCAGCGCCACGTCATCGACGAGCTCCGGGCGAGCGCCACGGCCCTCGGCCTCGACGAGCGGGGCCTCGCGGCGGCAGTCGCGGAGCTTCGGGCTGTGGTCACACGCGTCTCGGACATGCTCGGAATCGCGGACCCTGCGCCGCCCATCGTCAGCGCCGAGGCCGCGCTCGCTGCCACCGCTTCCGGGTCGTACTCCTAGGCTACAGCCTGACCGCGATCTGGTAGACGCGCCGCTTGGACACCGAGAGGCGCTCGCTGATCTCGGAGGCGGCCGCCTTCTTGCGCACGCCGCCGCGGATGAGAGGAACGAGCGCGCGGGCGATGTCCTCGTCGCTGACCTCTGTGGGGTCAGGGACGATGGAGAGCAGCAGCACGGCTTCCCCCTTCGGCGGGCTGCCGTCGCTATGCTGCTCCTGGTAGTGGTCGGCCACCCCGCCGGCGGAGCCCCGGACGAAGCACTCGTGCAGCTTGGTCATCTCCCGAGCGACCACCACGCGGGCGCCGGCGTGGTGCTCGGC
>CAZEHU010000050.1:0-612 GCA_964511605.1 uncultured Myxococcales bacterium | reverse complement strand
CCGCGGAGGTCCCTGGCCGGCACGTAGTACGCATGGGTGCCGGTGCTGAGCGCGATCAGGGCCGAGATCTGCTCGCGGGGCCTCTTGGGCAAGAACCCGTGGAAGCTGAAACGATCGGAGGGCAGGCCGCTCGCGCTGAGGGCGGCTAGCAGGGCCGAGGCCCCCGGCACCGGGACCACGTCGAGCTCCGCCTCGGCGGCGGCGGCGATGAGCCTCTGGCCAGGATCGTGGATGCACGGCGTCCCGGCATCGGAGACCAGCGCAACGTCGTGGCCATCGCGCAGGAGCGCGATCAGCCCCTCCGTGCTCGCTGCTTCGTTGTGTGCCTCGTGGCGGAGGAGCCGCGTATCGACGCCGAAGTGCTTGCAGAGCCGGCCCGTCACCCGGGTGTCTTCGCACGCGATCCGGTCGACCTTGCGGAGGACCTCGACCGCCCGGAACGTCATGTCATCCAGGTTGCCGATGGGCGTCGCGACGACGTAGAGGGTGCCACCCACGTCGATCAGTGTGGATCGCGCGAGGAGATCTGCGCAAGCGGACCTGGGCTCCTGGGGCTCATGCCTCGATCGTCACCCCCAGGTCCTTGCGGGCTCGGGCATAACGATCGCTCAG
>CAZEHU010000049.1:0-10308 GCA_964511605.1 uncultured Myxococcales bacterium | reverse complement strand
AGGGAGCGGGGATCGGCGACGCAGATGTCCTCCCGATCGTAGGGGCTCTTCCACCAGAGGAAGGTGCCGGGGCAGCGGAGGTTCCAGGGGATCGGCTGGTCGGCGGCGGTCTGGGAGGCGCCGAGGCGGCCCTCGCAGTGGTGCTCGAAGAGTGCGGAGGGGTCGTTGTCGGGGCGGGCCTGCGAGGCTCGGAATTGCTTGAGCGAGCAGATGGCGGTCTCGATGCCCTCCCCGATGACGGGATCGGTGGGGGGCAGGGGTCCCCAGCCGGCGAACATGAAGTTGTACCAGGCGTTGCGGTGGTGGATGCCCGCGCGGGGGCTCGGGGCGCGGTGGACCTCCTGATCGTAGGTCTCGAGGGCGATGGCGCGGACCTCGGGATCGTCCTCGAACCAGAGGAGGTCGACGAGGTAGGTCGGCATCATGCTGGTATTGTTGTAGTTGGTCTTGCAGCCATCGCCGCTGGGGTGGAGGGCCACGCCGGGGAGGTACTCGGTGTGGTAGGGCTCGCCGGTCTCGAGGAGGTGATCCATGCAGCGGCCGAGGCCCGTTCGCTGGAGCAGGCACTCCTCGTAGAAGGTGCGGACGGTGCTGGCGGCATCGGTGCGGGCGGGATCCGCCTCGGCGGTGGTGATGGCCATGCGGACGAAAGCGAGGCCCTCGGCGGCGATGAAGCCCGGGGTCTGGGCGAAGCTGGTGGCCCAGAGCTTGCCGTGCTCGGTATAGCGGCCGTCCCAGTCGACGAAGCCCATCTGGTTCTCGGCGAGGTGGAGGCCCACGTCGGTGATGAGCTCGGCGGCCTGGGCGCGGACGGCCTGGGCGGCCTCCGAGGGGTCGTCGGGAGCGAGGAGCTGGTAGACCGCCGCGAGGCCGAGCATGTGGCCGGCGTATTCATCCTGGCTGACGTTGTCGAGCCAGCACCAGCCTGCGTAGTCGCCGAGGCCGCAGTGCTCGGAGGCGGTCCACTCGAGGGTCTCGGCGTCCACCACCTCGACGCAGCCGGCCTCGGAGATCCGGACCCACATGTTGTCATCCTTCTCGACGTCGGGGATGTAGTGGGTCGGATCGGGGGGGCAGGTCAGGCCCTCGATGTCGGGGGGGATCATCTGGCGGGTGAAGACGCCGGGCACGCCGGTGATGCGCATGCGATCGACCTCGGCGGGCATCAGCAGGGCCAGCATCTCGAGGGCATCAGCGTCCTTGGTCGTGGCATAGCGGAAGGCCTGGGAGGCCATGTAGAGGCCGTTCCAGAGGCCGTCGTTCTCGCCGCTCGACCACGTGACGACG
This sequence comes from uncultured Myxococcales bacterium, assembly GCA_964511605.1. Lineage (GTDB taxonomy): Bacteria > Myxococcota_A > UBA9042 > PHBI01 > JACKFB01 > CAZEHU01. Next base: position 9,021 of record CAZEHU010000049.1, on the reverse strand, counting down.
TCCTCCCAGGTGGCGTCCTGGTCGGTCTTGCCCTCGTCGAGGTAGACGTTGAGGATCCAGCCGAGCTGGGGGTGGACGTGCAGGCGTCGCGCAACATCGTCGTAGAAGGCGGCTTTCTCGGCGAGGGTCTCGGGGGTACCGCCCTGGACGTCCGGGCACGTACCGAAGGACAAGGGGAGCGGAACGACCGCGTCGGGATCTCCGTTGCCGCCCTCCGGGCCCTCTTCGACGGCGTCGGGCGCTGAGCCGGTCCCCGAGTCCGAGCCGGCGGGGGCAGCGGAGTCTCCGGCATCCGTGCTGGAGGACGCGGCGGTGTCCGCCTCCCCGCTGTCCGAGGCGCCCTCCGGGCCTTCGTCCGAGCTGCCACAGGCCGCAAGGGCGACCACCATCATGCCTACGAGGAGCCAGGTCTTCATTTGCTGATCGTCACCAGGGCGCTGCCGGCGACGGCCAGCAGGATGCCCAGCACCAGGGTCCATCGTACCTCCCCCCACGCTCCCGCGAGCGTGATGGCCACCACCGCGTTGACGACCGGCGCACCCGCGAAGACCAGGGTCATCACCTTGGCCGGGGTCCCCCCCGCGCCGAAAGCCAGGAGGACACAGAAGGCCCCGATGGCTCCGACCGTCCCCGCCAGGATCGACCAGGTGATGCCGCCCGAGGTCATCGACCAGCTCGCGCCCTTGGCCACCAGCAGTCCAACGGGGGCGAGCACCGCGATGAGCATGTAGGCCACCCCCACCCAGAGGAAGGCCTTGTAGCGGCCCAGCACCGGATCGGCCATCAGCCCCTGGCCCTTGTGCAGGAAGATGCCGTACAGGCCCCACATGCTGATGGTGAGCAGGGTGAAGGCCAGCCAGCCGAGGCCAGCCGTTCCTCCCGCCCCCCCTGCCACATCCGTCGTCGTCGCCGTCATGGGCGGGTTCTACCAGAGGCCTCCTTGCTCGTCGCGCCGGCCTGCCTTCGGAAGCTACGCGCGTTCTCGGCTATCCTCGCGACGCGGCCGAATGGGACCGCGGCATCGGCCGGATGGAGCACTCGATGGGATCGACGATCGGGGGTGAGGATGATCACCACGATTGGACCGATGAGGAGAAGGACGAGAAGGAGGCTCCCATGTACCGCCAGGCCAGAACCCTGCTCCAATCGGGGAAGAAGAGGGACAGAGATCGGTCGATTCGTCGGGTCCGAGAGATCTCCCGCAAGAAGTCTCGACGCGCAGAACATCATGGAAAGAAGGGACGACGATGACACGAATCGAGATCCGGCCCAAGCGCAAGCTGGCGGGGCGATATCGTGCGCTCGTCGAGGCGGAACGCACCATCCTCGACGACGTCCTCGCGCTCACGAGGGACTTGATCGGCGCTCACGATCTCGGAGTGACCTTCGTGTGGGAGGTCGACGATGCGCCCTCTCCCTCCCCCGTTCCCTATCCGATACCTCCCGGGGCATCCCAGGCATTGGCGGAATTCCTCAGCGCCCTCAGCGCCGACGCTGAGGAGGCGTTCAAGCTCTCCGAACATCGCCGGAGGGCTTGAACGCCGCCACTGTACTTCCGCCGCGCACTCCAGGTGGAGCTCCTGCTGAACATCGAGCATGTGGCGTACACGGAGAGCCGGCTCGAGGTCGTGGATCCCGAGGGCTTCCTGCGAGACGTGTTGAGCCTTCTGTTCCAGGCGGCGGTCGAGGAGCTCCTACCGGACCTTCAACGCTACGAAGCGAAGCACTTGCTCCACCGTGTCTACGGCGCGATGCGCTTCCACCTGGACCGCGTGTGGCACGAGGACGCTGCCCAACGAGCGTTCTTGTTGGCCTCCTTGGAGGCCGCCCTGGGGAACCCGTTCAAGCGCGGACGCCCCGTGCCGTCGCGGAGCGCCTTTGCTACAAGGAGGCCATGAACGGAATCATGGTTCGTCGGGTGGCCCTGGTGGCTGCAGGGCTGGTGGGGCTGGGCTTGGGGAGCGGAGGGGTCCCCGCCCGGGCCGGCGCGATCGATGCGGTGGAGGGCATGTTCGGCGCCAGCCGCGTGCATGCGGTGACGGGGCACGGCGGCCTCACGGCGGGGGTGGCGCGGGACGGCGATCTGGTCGTCCTGAGCTGGCCGAACCCCAGCTACTCCGATCAGCTCGGGCACATCTCGTCGAACGCTGTCGACGCGCGGACGATGCCGCGCTTCGGGGCCTCGGAGGGGGCCGGGATGACGCTGGGGCTGGTCTGGGAGGACGCGGTCGGGGTGCACCACCTGACCTGGCTCCGCGACGACTCGACATGGGGATGGTCCCAGTCCTATGGCGCCGCGGACGGGGCCAACGTCGAGACCGTCTTCACGTCGGACACCCTCTCGCTGACCGCTACGGTGACCGATGGTGTGCACCCGAGCGCGGACACCATGGTGCGGCACGTCCTGGTGGAGCGGGCGGCCGGCGGCGGCCCGGTCAAGGCGGTGTGGCTCCTGACCTACGCCAACCTCTCGCCGGTCTCGCCGGGCGATCGCTTGCCTCAGCTCCCGGTCGTGGACTGGGCCCTCGACGGGCGCAACGACTACGCGGCGGTCTGGGATGGGGAGGCGGGCGCGATCGTACACTTCCACCCGCAGGACCAGAACCTGCACGATGCGGTGGGCAGCCTGCTGGTACCGCCGGCGGTGGAGTACGGGGTGGTCGGCGAGGCCCTGGCCGCGGGCAGCGAGGTCCCGGACCTCGAGGGCGCATATGCCGACGGCGCCTGGCTAGCGCTGACCACGGTTCCCGCTCCAGATCAACACCAGGTCGGCTACGACGCCACCGACCTCTGCGGGGATCTCGACGCCCTCCTCGACAACGCGATGGCCCTCCCGGAGCGCATCCCCGGCTTCGCTATGCCTATCCAGCCCGACCTCCTCGACGGGGTGCGCTGCTCGGAGGCGGAGCCCCCCCACGTGGAGCGCGGCTGGGCCCACACGACGAAGGACGCCTGGGAGGACGCCAGCGATGGCGAGCTCAGCGGCTCGGACATGGCGGCCGGGGAGGTCAATGAGGCCCTGCGCACACCGATGCCCTTCGAGGGTGACGTGGCGGAGGCGTGGGTGGTGCTCGGGGCGGGATCGTCCCAGAGCGCGGCGCTGGCCGCGCTCTCGCCCGAAGGTGGCGCTCAGGGCGTGCTCGCCGCCGCCGACGAGGCCCTGAGCACCTGGCTCGAGGGCCTCCGCCTGCCGGCGAATTCCTCCCCCGACGTCGAGCGGGTGGCACGCCGCGCCCTGATCAACCTCCGGGTCGGGACCGTGCGCGACAATGGGGCCATCGTCGCTTCGATCAACCGCCAGCCGCCCTATGGCCTCGACTGGCCCCGCGACGGCGCCTTCTTCAGCGTGCTCCTCTACGCCACCGGGCAGGAGGCCCTGGCCGTGGAGCGGGCCGACCTCTACGACGCCTGGCAACGCAAAGGGCCCGCCGAGCCCGTCTTCCTCGTCGACATCGAGCCTCCCCCGGATCCGGACACGGGCGCCACGGACACATGGCCCGCGGGCGCGTGGGAGATGAACTACTACTCGGATGGCATGGTGGGGGGCACCTGGCGCTGGGAGATCGACAACGCCGCCTTCGCCCTGCACGCGATGCTCTCGCCGGTCGCCGCGGCCGGGGAGGACGAGGAGGCAAGGGAGGCTTGGCTCCTCGGCCGCTGGGAGGCGATCGCGGCAGCAGCCAACCTCTTGGAGCGCTGGAAGGACCCGGCCACGGGTCTGCACGCCCCGGCGCAGGAGGACGACAACGCCGAGTACACCCAGACCCTGCACGGGGCGGTGACCACCTTCGGGGCCCTCGACCTGGCGGCCCGGGCCGCCCGCTTCGTCGGGGAGGAGGCGGACGCAGAGCGCTGGGAGGCCCGCGCCCTCGAGCTCCAGGAGGCGATCCTCAGCGGGCTCTACGACGAGGCCGCCGGCCGCTTCGTCTCCCTCCCCTCCTCCACTTCCAATCCGGGCTCCAAGGCTACGGGCCCCACCGCGTGGGCCATCTGGCCCATGACGCTGCTACCCCTCGACGATGAGCGCCTCGCCGCCCAGGTCGCAGCGGACCTCGAGGAGATCACGCCGGACGTCGAGCTCAGCACCGAGGGCGGGGCCTACTTCCTCAAGAACACGGTCTCCGCTGCGTTCTTGCACCCGATGGGGGAGACCCACGACCAGGTCCAGGCGCTGCTCGAGGCCATCGCCGCCCAGTCCACCGAGGGAACCGACCACTTCGGGGAGGTGATGATCAACAGCGACGGCGGCCCGGATCAGCGGGTCGCCACGCCTCACCTCTGGGAGGGCGCCCTCTTCGCCCTCACGGCCCTCGCTCTCGAAGATCCGGCGGTCCTCGTCCCCTGGAACGAGGCCCTACCGCCCTCGCCCCTCACCGGCCCCTTCCCCCTGCCGGAGGAGAGCTCTGGCTGCGGCTGCCGCCTCGGCGCCGAGCCAGGCGCGGACTCGCCGATCGCACCCTCGACGCCGCCCCTCGACCCCTCGATACCCCTGGCGCTCCTGGTCGTCGTCGGGGTCGCTTGGAGGGCCGCGCGGCGTTGAGCGGCATTGAGCCTTGATGTAGCCGCGCGCGCGCCATCGCGTGCGCGCGAGGGCCGCCCCTACTCGGAGCGGCAGCGATCCAGGTGCATCGGGTGGTGTCCCGCATCGAGCAGGGCCACAGCGCCGCGGGCGTCCACCTCCTCACAGGCCTCGAGGTGGCGAAGAGCGCCGCGGTCTCGGGGGCCGCTGCCCACAACCCCGATACCCCAGCACCGGAGAGCCCGAAGGCGGACGACCCGCCACTGCCGCCTCCCACGGCCGGCAGAGCGCCGGCCACCCCAGCCAGGAAGCCCAGAGCCAAGGCCACGACGAAGCCCAAGGCGGCCTCCTCTGAGAAGGCTGGCGAACCCAAGCCAGAGCGGGAGCCGAGGGCCCAGCCGCCCAAAGAGAAAGCGCAGCCCATGCCCTGGTAGGAGCTGCACGGCGGCGATGTAGGGCGGCAGTGTGCCAGGTTCAACAGTCTGCGGCCGGGAGGGATGCGTCATATCGAACACGTCGTCGTGCGGGGAGGCTTCGGGGATCCTGGAGGCGGCCGGAGATCGCTCCGATTCACCGTGATGTGGGTCGGATCGCCACCCACGGCGCTACGAGTGGGTACGATCATTGCAGCGGGGGCGCGGCAACAGCGTGAGAAGCGAAGCCAGGATCACGTGCTCGCGCGGCGACCGCCGTTCCTATCGCGGGATCGGGGTCATCAGGGCACGTGGCGTCGCGTGGAGTGAGTCTGGTTCACCACAAGGAGGCGGAAATGTCCGTCGAATCCCAGGGTCCCAAGCCTGAGACCTCCGAACGCCGGGACTTCCTCGGTGCCATCACCCTTGGTCTGGGGGCTGCTGCCCTCCAGGCCTGCGGTGGCAGCGATAAGAAGGATCCGCCGGCCGAGGAGGATGTTCTCGATACCGTTGCACCGGGAGATACCGGACCCGGGGATACGGGCGGGGGTGGCGGCACCCCCGACACCGGTCCCGGCATGGACGCCGGTCCCGACACGGACACCGGTCCCGGCATGGACACCGGTCCCCACACGGACGTGACCGAGTGGAAGCCCGAGCCCTTCCCCAATCAGGATGACATGGAGGTCCGCTGGGGCTTCCTCTTCGATCTGGGCAAGTGCTACGGCTGCCATAGCTGCACGGTGGCGTGCAAGACCGAGCACGACGTGCGGCTGCGGGTCTTCCGGTCGAGCGTCCGCAACCTGGAGTTCGGGGAGTTCCCGGATACCAAGCGGACCTACGCGCCGTGGCTCTGCAACCAGTGCGCGAATCCTCCCTGCATCGGTCGCTGCCCCGTCGAGCCCATCGACGCGGCGCTCATCTTCCCGGGTGGAGACGAGGTGACCTACAAGCGGGCGGCCACGTACCAGCGGCCTGATGGCCTGGTGCTCATCGACAAGGACCGCTGCGTCGGCTGCGGCTACTGTGTCGAGGACTGCCCCTACGGCGTGCGCTACCTCGATCCGATCGAGGAGGCCGGCGGCGATGAGACCGCCAAGGCCGCCGACAAGTGCGACTTCTGCCTCGCTCGCCTCGAGCAGGGCATCGTACCCGCCTGCGTGAACACGTGCCCCGCGGGCGCGCGTGTCATCGGCAACGTCAACGATCCCGACAGCGAGATCTCCAAGCTCATCGCAGCGAACGAGACCTACACCCTGCTGCCGGAGCTCGAGACCGAGCCGCGCGCGTACTACATCGGCGCAGATCCGAAGGACGCCTTCGGCTTCGGCGACGATCCCAAGCTCGACGCCCAGGTCGCTCACCCCGAGCACCATACGGCGAAGGCCTAGGAGGAGGATGTCATGAAGAATGGACTCTCCCGACGTGGATTCCTGAAGCTCGGCGCCGGCGCCTCGGCCCTCCTGGCCGCGCCCGGTGTGTTCGTCGCTGCCACGCGGCGCGCTCGGGCGGACAGCCACGAGTCGGTCGTCACCGATACCTTCCTCTCGGGTACCCTCGAGGACGGTCTCGGCAAGGACTACTCGCCCAAGACCGGGCAGGAGCGCCAGGCCATTCCTTCGGCTTGCTGGCAGTGCGTCGCTCGCGACGGCATCGTCTGCTTCGTCGAGGATGGGCGGCTCACGCACATCGAGGGCAACCCCAAGCTGCCTCGGACCAACGGCAAGATCTGCGCCAAGGGTCAAGCGGGCGTCAACCAGGTCTACGACCCGGATCGCCTCCTCTTCCCGATGAAGCGGGTCGGCGACCGTGGCTCGGGCAACTGGAAGCGCATCACCTGGACCGAGGCCCTCGACGAGATCGGCGGGGTGCTCAAGGACCTCAGGGATGCCGGGACGCCCGAGAAGTTCATGTTCCACTACGGGCGCATGAAGGCGAGCTCCTCGAAGATGATCAAGACCTACTTCCTGCCCGCCTACGGGACCGGCACGATCGGCAACCACACGTCGATCTGCGAGTCCAACAAGTGGACGGCCCAGGAGCTGATCTGGGGCAAGCACTACGACATCAATGACGTGACCCGGTCGAAGTACATCTTGAACTTCGGCTCGAGCCCCCTCGACGCCCACACCAGCCACATCCCCCTCGCGCAGCGCCTCGCGGGCGCGATCGCCAAGGGGACGCCGCTGGTGACCTTCGATCCGCGCCTGTCGACGACGGCGGCGCGCTCGACGAAGTGGGTGCCGATCCAGCCGGGCACGGACCTGGCGGTGGTGCTGGCGATGACCTACCACATCCTCAATGAGGACCTGGCCCCGCAGGCGGGCAAGGACTTCGTCGAGATGTGGAGCGGGGTGACGCTCGCGGAGTTCACCGACTTCATCAACAACCCGAAGGACAACGTCCCCGACGACTACAAGGCCGAGCAGCCCGCCGGCGGCTACACGCCGGAGTGGGCCGAGGGTGTGAGCGGCGTCAGCGCCGCGACCATCAAGGAGGTCGCGGAAGGCTACGCCGCCGCGAGCCCCGGTAGCACCATCATCAGCTACCGCGGCGCCGTCATGCACCACAACGGGGTGAACGTCGAGCGCGCCATCTGCGCCCTCGAGGGGCTCTGTGGCAACGTGGATGTCGAGGGCGGCAGGGCCCATGCGGTGGGCGCGAGCTGGAAGTACAGCTCCACCTACCCGAAGCCCAGCTCCAGCGGCGTGAAGAAGCTGTCGGTGACCAAGGGTACCGCGGGCTACGCGTTCCCGAGCCATGGCGCGAGCCACCGGGTGCTCGAGACCATCGCGGCGGCGGAGCCCGAGGGCAGGCCCGAGGTGTACATGGTCTACTGCTACACGCCGGTCTACGCCAACGGGGATATGCAGCGGAACATCGACATCCTCAAGGACGAGTCGATCATCAAGCACTACTACAACGTCAACACGTCCTACGACGAGTCGGCGATGTACGCTGACATCCTCTTGCCCGACGCGACCTACCTCGAGCGTTGGGACTGGGAGGACATGGTCTCCTACGACCAGATCCACGAGTACTACATCCGCCAGCCGGCGGTGGGGCCGCTCGGGGAGGTGCGCGACTTCAAGGATGTGCTCTACGACCTCGCCACCCGCATCGGTGACGACATCGCGGACGTGATGAGCTTCAAGACCGCCGAGGAGTTCGTGAAGGCGGCCTGCAACGACACGCCCGGTGTGGCCGAGGCCGGTGGCTTCGAGTACATGAAGGAGCATGGCGCCTGGTTCGATCCGGACGAGGAGCCCTCGTACCTGGCCTACATGGCCGAGGTGGATCCGGGGGACGCGCACCTCGACGAGGAGACCGGCGTCTACTGGGACGCCAAGCCGGACGAGGACACCGGCGAGTACCCCGCCTACTACTGGACGTCGAAGTCCTACAAGAAGTACGTGGGCCAGAAGATCGGCGACAAGGTGTACAAGGGCTTCAAGCCGGACAAGATCAACAAGTCCGGGCTCTTCGAGTTCAAGTCGCCCCTCCTGGAGGACAAGGGCTTCCCCGGCTGGCCGGCCTGGTGGTCGGTCCCCGAGCACGCCAACCTCGGGGCCACCGACCTCATCATGACGACCTTCAAGCTGGGGACCCAGATCCACTCCCGCAGCCAGAACTGCAAGTACGTGACCGAGCTCGACCATGACAACCCCGCCTGGATCCATCCGGACACGGCGGCGGCGGTCGGGGTCGCTGATGGTGGCGAGATCAAGCTCACCGTGAAGCCCATCGCGGATGGGTCCGGTGATGCGATCTCGTCGACGAAGGACTCGATGACCGTGAAGGTGAAGCTCACCGAAGCCATCAAGCCCGGGATCATCGCCATCAGCCACCACTTCGGCCACTGGCAGTACGGCCGCTACGCCTCGGGCGCCGCCAACCCGCTCATCGACGACGCGGATCAGGCGGCCCACGCGGCGGGCGACGCGGATCTGGACCTCAAGTGGTGGGACGCCACGGGCTATCGGTCCAACTGGATCATGCCCAACGCCGGCGACCCCATCGCGGGAGGCCTGAGGTACTTCGATACGGTGGTCACAGCCACGGCGGTGTGATGTACGCTCCTCCCATGAC
>CAZEHU010000048.1:0-10351 GCA_964511605.1 uncultured Myxococcales bacterium | reverse complement strand
GCTCTCCGAGTATCGCGACCTCGACTTCGCCACGAAGCTCTCGAACACCCTGACCCTGTCCACCTTCCACGGCTGCCCGCCGGGCGAGATCGAGAAGATCCTGCTCTGGCTCATGGAGACCTATGGGCTGCACGTGATCGTCAAGCTCAACCCGACCCTCCTCGGCCCGGAGGATGGACGCCGTATCGTGCGCGAGGAGCTGGGCTTCGAGGAGCTGGTCATCCCGGAGAGCGCCTACGTGGAGGACACCTCCTGGCCGCAGATGGTGGACTTCGTCGGCCGCCTCGGGGAGCGCGCCGAGGCGCTGGGCCTGCACTTCGGCGTGAAGTTCAACAATACCCAGATCGTGAAGAACCACCGGGACTTCTTCCCGGCCTCCGATCACACGATGTACATGAGCGGCCCGCCGCTGCACGTGCTCGCTATCGAGCTGGTCCGCCGCTTCCGCCGGGTCTTCGGTGATCGCTTCCCGATCTCGTTTTCCGCCGGCATCGACCGGAAGAACTTCCCCGATGCTGTGGCCCTCGGCCTTGCCCCCGTCACCACCTGCTCGGACCTCCTGAAGCCCGGCGGCTACGGCCGCGCCTCGAGCTACTTCAAGGACCTCACCCGAGCGATGACGAAGGCGGGCGCTCGCTCCATCGACGAGTGGACGATCCTCCACGGCGGGCGCGAGGCCGCGGAGGCGGCCCTCGCGGCGGCCGGTCCCAGCGACGAGGCCCGTGCCTTCGTCCTCGCCGCCATCGAAGCAGGCGACCCCCTCGAGGCCGCGTGCGCTGCCGATGCAGGCCTCTTCGCCCGCTGGCGCTCAGCAGCGCGCCTTGCCGCGACCGAGCGCTACGCCGACGCCGTGCGGGTCGATCCACGCTACGCCCTGGCCAAGAACTCGAAGCTCCCGCGCAAGATCGACAGCACGCTCGAGCTGCTCGACTGCATCTCTTGCGATAAGTGCGTGCCGGTCTGTCCGCAGTCCGCCAACTTCCTCTATGAGCTGCCCCTCGGCGAGGTGCCCATCACGCACCTCCACCAGGGGCCTGGGGGGTGGTCGGCGAGCACCGGCCCTGAGCCGCTGCGGGTGGAGGAGAAGCACCAGATCGGTAACTTCGTGGACTTCTGCAATGACTGCGGGAACTGCGACGTCTTCTGCCCGGAGCTCGGTGGTCCGTACAAGCTCAAGCCCCGCTTCTACGGCGACCTCGGCGTCTTCGAGCAGGAGGCCCCGCGCGACGGCCTGCTGGTCACGCCGGGGGCGATCCATGGCCGCTTCGAGGGAGCGACCTACCGCCTCTTGCCCGAGGGGGAGGGCGCCACCCTCCGCTATGAGGGCCCCGGCTTCGCTATCACCTTCGACCCCGCCGACCCCGCTGCCACCTGTGAGGGCGACGCGGAGGGGCCGGTGGACCTGACCTGGGCCCGGCTGATGGTCCTGGTGCGGGACTCCGTCCTGGCGCCGGACGCGCTGAACCACGTGAGCGTGCTGCACGCAGGAGTCGGCTGATGCGGCCCCGACGCCCCCTGCTCTTGGGTTGCGCCTTCCTCGCGCTCGGAGCCTGTGGCACCGAGCCCGGGGTCCTGAACCTCATCATCCAGACCCCCGACGACCCCGAGGGCCACTTGGAGGCCGCCCAGGCCCACTGGGAGGACCGGGAGGTCTGGAGCTTGGATCCAGAGAGCCCTGGCGGCGAGGAGTGTCCGACGGCCACGGGTCTGCTGGCCTCCGCGTGGCTCGAGCACGAGGACGGACGCAAGGTCTCACCGAGCCCCGAGACCGTCGCGCTCGGTGGCGACGAGAGTTTCGCTTTCGACGAGCTGGCCACCAGCTCCGAGCAGCGCATCCACGTCACCGTCCGCAACGTCTCCTGTCTCCGCTCCCCGCTGCTCTACGCCGGCACCTCGGAGTGGTTCTCCGTGCCAGCGGATACGACGAGGAAGGTGGAGCTCCCCCTCGGCCTCGGCGCGCCCTCTGTCGGCGACTGCGCCTTGGGGCCCGGCACCTCCTGCGATTCGGTCTCCTTCTCGTTCGAGTCGGACGTGGCGGTCTTCCTGCCGGACGCGGACTTGAGTGGCTCGACACTCACGTTCGTCGAATTCCCCTACGCCTACATCAGCGGAACAGTATTCGACGACAGCAACCTCGAGGGCCTCGACCTGAAGGAGGCGGTAGCGCGAGGGGCCTCCTTCCGAGGGGTCGACCTGGCGAACTCCTGGCTCACCGAGTCCGACCTGGCGGGCGCCGACCTGACGGGCGCCAACCTCCTCGAGGTTGCCATGGGCAGCACCGACTTCACCGACGCGGACCTCACCTCCGCGACAATGAAGGACAACGACTACCACTCGGTCCCCGCGGACGCCATCTACGACAACACCACCTGCCCCGACGGCACGAACAGCGACGACAACGGCGGCACCTGCGCGGACAACCTCGAATTCTGAACCCATCACCCTCTTGACCATAGTCCCGTGACCATGGGACTCTCGGGGCCTCGAGTCGGGAGGTGCGTGTGGAGCCAGAGCCGAAGCAGATCCGAGCCAGCGACTTCAAGGCGCGCTGCCTCGCCCTCCTCGACGAGGTCGATCGCACAGGGGTGCCCTACATCGTGACCAAGCGCGGGCGCCCGGTCGCGCGGCTGGTCCCGCTGGAGCGTCCGTCGCCCCCCGACCTTCGCGGCAGCGTGCGCTGGGCAAGCGAGGAGGACCTCCTCGGCCCCGTCGACGAGCCCTGGGAGGCCGACGGGTGATCCTGCTGGATACCCACGCCTGGATCTGGTGGGTGAGCGCTCCGGAGCACCTGTCCTCGCGGGCCTCGGAGGCCATCGACGCTGCCGTCTCCATCGGTGTGAGCCCCATCAGCGCCTGGGAGATCGCGACCAAAGCGGCGCGGGGTCGGCTGGAGCTCGACCGGCCGGTGGACGTCTGGGTCACTCAGGCCCTCGCCCGCCCTCGCGTCGAGGTCGTCGCGCTGTCGCCGGCAATCGCCGTCTCCGCCGGCCTGCTCGGCGGGGCTGGTTTCCACGGTGATCCCGCCGACCGGATCCTCGTGGCCAGCGCCCGCTCTCAGCGGTGCCCGCTCGTCACGAAGGACACACGGATTCGCGCGTGGCCGGACGTGGAGACCCTCTGGTGAGGGAGAGGTCCTGACCTGGGCAACCGCTCCCGGCTCAAGCCCCGCTGTCCCGGCTGCCGCATGCACGCGGACCGGTGCGTGTGCGCCGTCCTGCCGACGATCGAGGTGGCCACGCGGGTCGTGGTGATCATGCACTACCGCGAGTGGCACAAACCCACGGCCACGGCCCCCCTCGCGCAGCGCATCCTGCCGAGCTGCGAGATCCGCCTGCGGGGCAGCCAGGAGGTCCCCTTCTCCCAGGAGGGCCTCGTCGAGCCGGGACGCCGGACCCTCGTCCTCTATCCCGACGAGGGCGCGCGCCTCCTGACGCCGGAGCTGGTCGCCGAGGATTCGAGGCCCGTCACGCTGATCGTGCCCGACGGGAGCTGGCGGCAGGCCTCGAAGATCCCCCGCCGGGTGGCGGCCCTCCGCGACGCCGAGCGCGTGGTCCTCGCGGACGACGCCCCCACCCGCTACCGGCTACGCTTCGAGCCCAAGCCGCGCGGCCTCGCCACCTTCGAGGCCATCGCCCGGGCCCTGGGCGTCCTCGAGGGCCCGAGCCGGGGCCCGGCCGTGCGCGCCGAGCTCGAGCAGGCCTTCGAGGCGCTGATCGACAGCGCCCCGGCGAGCCGTAGCGGGGTCATGGCGGCGCGGGCTGCAGCCGAGATCCGCTCTGGAGCCATCGGCACGGGAGATGTATCGTAGCGCCTGCCCGCCGCCCCCTGCGGGCGCGGGTCCGAGGATCATGACGTCATCTCCTCATCGTGCGGCGGCCTCGCTGGTCGCCGCGCTCGCCCTCTCGATGGGGGCAGCTCCTTTGCTGTACTGCTGCGCGGGGGAAGGCGATGGTGGGACCTCCGAGGACGCGCTCGACGCCCCGAGCGCTGCAGCGCACGCGGACGCGCAGGGGCGCGGCATCGTGCCGGAGGTCGCGGTCCCCGACATTGCGGACTTGGAGGAGGTGCACGAGCCCTCCGACCTGGAGGAGCCCACCGCCGCGGAGCTGTCCCCGGACGCTCCAGAGGGGCCCGAGGACGCTGACGCGGTCGGCGACGGGCAGGGAGCGGGCCGCGCCAGCCCCTGCCCCGCCGGCAGCAAGGTCGCCGCGGAGCCCGTCCCGGCCTACTGCGCCTTCGGCTGCCCGGAGGGGTGGAGTCGCGCAGAGGGGGGCCGCTGCTCGCCCGACTGCCCCGAGGGCTGGCTCGTCCAGGGAGGGGCCTGCGCCCCACCTTGTCCCGAGGGCATGGAGGCGATCGGGGTGCTCTGCCGGATCCCCGAGAGCGAGGTGGGCCCCCAGCCCTGTGCCGCCGGGGGCACGTTCGATGTCAGCGGCTCGGAGGGCTCAGACCTGGTGGTCTACGTGGATCAAGCGGGCGGGGACGACGACCTTGGAGCCGGCACGGCCGGGGCTCCGTTCGCCAGCCTCGATGCCGCCTTCGAGGCGATCGGCGAGGCCCCGGGCGAGGTGAGCGTCCTCCTCGGCCCCGGCACCTATGGCCTCGAGGGAGGCGGGCCGATCCTCCTCACCTCGCCCCTGGTCGGCGGTGTAGCGGCGAACGCCACCACGGTCCGCCTGCTCGGGGCCTGCGCGAGCACGACGCTGCTGAGCAGTCAGGAGGACTACGCCCTCCGCATCTCCCGGACCGACCTGGAGGTGGAGGTGGCCCGCCTCGGCTTCGCTGCTGGAGGCCTCTTCGCCGATCAAGCCGGCAGCGTCCATCTCCACGACCTCCACTTCGTCGATGGTCCTGCGGCCAAGGATGGGGTCGACGTCAGCGGCCTCCTCCAGCCGGTCCCGACGATCGTCGAGCGCTGCCACTTCGAGGGTAGCGAGCTGGGCGTCCACGCCGCGTTCCTCGTGGACATCGCCGTACACCGGAGCCGCTTCTCGGGGCAGTCCAAGACAGCGGTCTCCTTCGGATTCTACAGCGGCACCGCCTCTCTCGACGGGTGCTGGTTCGAGGGGGCCGAGAGCACGGCCCTGTCCCTCTCCCCGGATCCGTTGTCGCCGGCGACGATCCAGCGCTCCTGGTTCGACGGTGGCCACTCGGTCGCCATTGCGCTCGAGGATGCGGACTCGGCCGTCCTGGTGGAGGACTGCTCTGTCCGCACGTCGGCCCTCACCGCGGTAGCGGTCTCCGGAGGATCGGGTTCGACCCTCGCTGGCCTCCGGATCGCCGGCCTTGCGGACGACCCGGGGAGCGGCGAGCGCAACGGCGTGCGCATCTTCGGAGGCGGCGCGCTGCTCGAAGATCTCGTCATCGCCGGGCTCCGGGATCGGGGCGTGTGGCTCAGCGAGGGCGCGACGGCCTCCCTCGAGGGCGCTTGGATCGCCGACACCAGCGATGCGGCGATCCGCGTCAATTCCAAAGCCGAAGCCCTGAGCCTGTTGGAGAGCACCCTCGTCGGCACCCACGTCGGCATCGAGGCCCTCGGCGGTGTCGTGGAGCTGGCCGGGCTGCGCGTGGCCCGTGCCGGCGTGCACGGTGTGCGGGCCCAGGAGGTGGACCGGTTCGTGCTCGAGCAGGGCGTGATCAGCGGCAGCGGGAGCGTGGGGCTGCAGCTCTCCGTCCTGAAGGGCCCGTCCGGCGCGGAGTTCCGGGTGCAGGACAGCCTGCTCCACGAGGCCGCGGGCGCCGGCCTCCTCCTGCGCTCCGGCGGCGAACACGAGCTGATGGTGCTGGACAACCTCATCGAGGGCACCCAGCCCGGCACGGTGGCCGATCCGGGCGGCGCGTTCACGGTCGGCGATGGCGTCGTCGTCCTCACGGGCACCGATGCAGCGGGCTCCGCGGCCTCCCTGGTCGGCAACCAGGTGGGGGGGAGCTACCGGGCCGGGATCCTCGCGCACGGGGCAGGGACCTCCCTCGCTGCCGAGGCCACGGCCTTCGGGCCCGGCAACGGCTACGGGTGGGGCGTGGACGGCGCCCCGGTGAGCTCCACTGACCTGCTCTACCAGGCAGGCGCGCTGCTCGAAGGCCCCGATCTCGCTAAGGGCGTCCTGCCAGTCGAGGCCCTCCCGGTCCTCGACGATCCGGGCGGCAACCCCTTCCTCAGCGGTCCGGGCGATCCCCGCCTGAGCGGTCCGGGCGATCCCCGAGAGGACGAGGACCCATGAGCTGCCGGAGGACCCTTGGCGCGTGGTGGTGTGCCCTCCTCCTACCGGGGCTCGCAGCGTGCAGCGGGACAGAGTCCCTCGGGGCCCTGCCGGACGCTGGCGCCGCGCCGGACAGCGTCCCGCGCAGGCAGCCCTCCGAGCCCGACGGGGCAGCTCCAGTCGATCCCCGACCGCTGGCCGACGCGCCCACCTCGGCCGCCGAGGAGGACGGCGCGCTCCCAGGAGGCGACGGCGTCTCGGCTCCCTCCGACGCGCCCGCGTCTCGCGCGGACGACGGCCCCACGGATTCCTCCTCCGACCCCGATGTGGAGGCCGAGGCCGAGGCCGAGGTGGGAGCCGAGGACACCGTGGGGGTCGAGGACGTAGGAGAGGACAAGCAGATCGAGGGCTGCCCCGAGGGCCCGGACCCGGACGGCCCCGGCTGCGCGCTGGCCTGTGTGGAGGGCTGGGTCGCGCGTCCAGACGGTCGCTGCCACATCCCTTGCCCCCCAGCCCTCGCTGAGGGCCCCGACGGCTTCTGCTCCCAGCACACCTGCGCACCAGGCACCACCATCGTCTCCTTCTCGCCGGAGAGCGAGGACGCCCCCTATGAGCCCCAGACCGTGCTCACCTGCTTCCCTCCGTGCCCAGAGGGCCTCGAGCACGCTACCGCAGCAAAGGGACTCGATCAGGTCTGCCGCGTGCCTTGCGGCGCGGGCTGGTCGTACGCCGAGGGCGGCCGCTGCCACCGCGACTGCCCGGAGGGGATGGTTCCCACGCCGGAGCCCCAGCCGGACTCGCAGGCCCCAGGCTGTACGCTCCCAGCGGCGGGGGCCCAGACGGCCTGTGCCAGCGAGGCCCCCTTCCCGGAGTACAGCGGGCTCATCCCTGCCCTCCACGTGCTCGCTGGCGCCAACAGCGCAGACGCCGACGGCAGCGCCGAGCACCCCTTCGCCACCATCGGCGCCGCGCTCGCCGCCTCCGGGGACAGCGTCGTCCTGCTCCTCGGGGCCGGCACCTACCAGGAGCACGTGCTCGTCGAGGACAAGAGCTTCCTCGCCCTGGTCGGGGTCTGTGCCGACGCGGTCCACATCGTCGGCGAGGACCTGCCCATGGTGGCAGGAGCGACCACCGGAGCCATCCATGTGCGCGGCGAGACCGACGTGCGGATCGAGGACCTCACCGTGACCTCGGAGCACAAGGGGGTCTTCGTCGAGTGCCTCGACCTCGGGGGCTCGGCCTACATCGAGGACGTGGTCGTCCAGGGGGCTCAAGCTACGGGCATCGGGGTCGTCGACGGATGTCAGGAGATCACCATCCGCCGCGCGACGGTGCAGGAGACGACCCGCATCGGCATCCGCGCCCGAGGCGTCTTTGGGGTGGGAATCTGGTCCGAGGCCACCGCCCTCATCGAGGACTGCCTGGTCGAGGGCGTGGAACCCTGCTCCGATGCGACGCTCTGCGGGTTGACGGACGCGGCCCTCGGCGTCTACGCCATCGGGGCAGCCGAGGTGACGCTCCGCCGAAACCGCCTCGAGGGGCTCGAGACCGCCTACGGCCTCCTCACGCTCGATGTTCCCGAGGTCCTCGTCGAGGCGAACGAGGTCCGCGGCGTGAAGGGACCCGCCATGATCTCGGTGGAGCTCCCCACGGCCCCGGGCGCTGCCGCGGTGGTCCGGGACAACCGCCTCACCGACGGCTTCCTTGCCCCTTGGGCCGGGCAGCCCGCCGTCGTCACGACCGGCATCGAGGCCGTCGCCCTCGGGGTAGGCTCCGTCGAGGTCCGCGGCAACGTCGTCCGTCGGATCATGGGCTTCGGGCTGCATACCAACGTCGTCGACGGGCAGCAGGTGGTCGTGGACAACGACGTGGAGGATGTGGCGGCCGGAGCCTTCGTCGAGGGAGGAGCCGATGTTGTGTTCGACAGCAACCGCATCCGAGACGGCAACGCCCTGCTGATGACGACCGGCTCTCTGCCTTCGTGGACGATGGTGGGCAACGAGCTGGCTGATCGTCGAACCGACGAGGTCTGGATCCCCGAGTCGATCGTGGGCTCCTCCCTCCTTGAGGCCGGGGCGACACCGATCCAGATAGGCCCCCAGGGAGGGGCTGGCCCCTACGACATCCGCGCCAACGTCTTCTCCGGAATGTCCGACGAGCTCGTCGAGGTCGCCGTGGGCTTCTCCCCCATAGGCCTCACGGAGGCGGTCGTCTTTGAAGGCAACGCCTTCTACGACAACAGCGGCGCCGATCTGTCGATCCTCGGCGTCGCGGCCCCCACGGTCCGCGACAACCGCTTCCGCCGCCACGACGGCCCCCTGGCGCCGCCGGACGACCCCCATCCCCTGGGCCTCGGCCTCAGCGGCACCCACCCGGGGGCCCTCGCCGAGGTCCTGGTGGAGGCCAACACCTTCCAGTTCTATCCCCAGGGCTTCCCGCTCTCGCTGATCCCCATCGACACCGCTGCCCCTCAGCCCACCTGGACCGTCCGGGACAATACCTTCCACGACGCCCAGTTCCCCACCATCGACGGGAGCGTTGTCTCGGAGGAGAGCGTGTACTTCCAGGGCAACGTCTTGAAGTTCGCGAATCCCAACCTGGTGGCTCTCGACGAGCTGATCTTCGAGGACAACGTCCTACTCGAGTCGACGCTGCTCGTCCTCGATCAGGAGGAGGACTCCACCACTGAGGTGCGCGGCACCCTCGGCCTCGAGTCCAGCATCGGCGTCATCGACTGCCAGGGGCCGGTCTCCCTTCACCACAACGAGCTCGTCCGCGCCTTCGACTACGGCCTCGGGGTGTTCTCATCGCCAGGACCCATCCAGGTTGAGCGCAACGTGCTGCTCGGCGGCAAGGGGGGCTGGCTCTATCCGGGGGTCGGCACCATCGGCGATGGCCTGCACATCAGCACGGCGGTGGGGGATCCCACCTCCGTCGTCGAGGTCAGGAGCAATTGGATCGAGGGCCAGGAGCGCCTCGGCATCCTGCTCAGCGCCTCCGAGGCCCACATCGAGGGCAACCTGTACCGCGACAACGGCGAGGCCTGCGGGCAGGAGTGCCACCTCGTCGTCCAGGCGCCGCCCGCCGAGGACGCGCTCACCGGCATCGACTCCGCGCTCGCCGTGGCGCCCGCTGAGCCTTACGGCGCGCTCTCCGAAGACGACTTCTGAGCTTCCGGGAGCTTCCGTGCCTCTTGGAGGAGCTCGCGTGCTCGCGCAAGGGAAGGCAAGTCCCGGTCGGCCGAGCGATAGCGCGCGAGCAGGCCCTCGAGGAGCCCCCTCGCGTCTGAGTGTCGCCCGAGGGAGAGCAGGGCCTGCGCCTCGCCCACCCAGGCAGGCAGGAGGTGCTCGAGGCCCCAGTCCGCACGGTAGAGCAGGTCACGCCGTGCCTCGCGGAAGCGCTGCAGGGCCTCTTCGGGGCGCCCTGCTCGGAGGAGCTCCTCCCCTGCCAGCCGCCGGCACGCCCCCACCGAGGGGTTGTGCTCGACCGCCGAGCGGGCGAGGTCCAGCGCCTCCGCGGCCGCCCCGGCGGCCACGAGCACCGGGCAGAGGAAGGCGTCTCGCTCGCGCCGTCCGGACTGGCCCACGGCGGACTCGAGGGCATCGGCCAGGCGCGTCGCCTCCAGCAGGGTTGCCGCCTGGCTGCGGCGCCCCTGCGCATGCTCGACCGCGAGCGCCGCAAGGCGCGCGGTGAAGCGGTCGGGTTTGGGGCTCTCGCCCAAGAGGCTCTTGTACTCGCTGGCCACCCCTGCCGCCCGCTCGAGCTCCCCGAAGTGGA
Source organism: uncultured Myxococcales bacterium (assembly GCA_964511605.1). GTDB lineage: Bacteria > Myxococcota_A > UBA9042 > PHBI01 > JACKFB01 > CAZEHU01. The sequence goes on along the minus strand of CAZEHU010000048.1, from coordinate 374 downwards.
GGTAGGAGGTGAGCAGGGTCGTGGCCACGATCGTATAGGGATCTCCTGGCGGATCGGCCAGCTCGCCGCGTGCCTCCTCGAGCACCTGCCACGCGTCGGACACGCGGCCTCCGAGCTGGCTCGCGGCGCTCCGCAGGGTCGCGGAGAAGAGCCGATCCCAGCCGCCGCGGATCGGCGCCCGCCCGAGGCGCCTCGCCCACCTGCGGGAGGCCTCCACGTCCTCCCGCACCAAGGAGACCCTCAGCGCCTTCTGGGTCGAGGAGGTGCTCAGCTCCACCCCCTCCGAGACGGCTTGGGCCGCCGCGACCACGTCCTCGATCGCGAGTCCTCCTGGGAGCGCGCTGTCGGCCTCCTCGGCTCCCTGCCCGGTCGAG
>CAZEHU010000047.1:0-10427 GCA_964511605.1 uncultured Myxococcales bacterium | reverse complement strand
GCCAACGACGCCGAGTCCGTCGCGCCCTGGTCCAAGCTGGACGACGCGCTCGGCGGGAGCTGGCCGGCCGGCGAGCTCCTCTTCGATCCCGCGAGCCTGGTGCGCCGCCAGTACACCGACGGCTGGGGCACCTTCCCCACCAGCTACACGTACAACCCCTACGCCCTCCGCGTAGAGATCCACGACCTCGGAATCTGGACCGACTCCGAGGCCTTCCCGGGCGACGACGCCGATCCCTACATCGAGCTCTACCTCCGCGACGGCCTCGGCCAGGAGAAGAAGATGCTCGGCAAGGGCGACGGCTACCAGAACCACTGGACCAAAGATAACGTGGAGACCGGCACGATCCTCAACATGAAGGAGGAGCTCGGCCGCTACTGGTTCTACGGCCTCGAGTACCCAGGCGCCGCCTACATGGGCATCGAGATCCGCGAGGCGGACGCTGGCTTCGACGACTGGCTCATGGACCCGGCGGAGCGCTCCTACCAGAGCTATGAGGGCCTCAAGCTCCTCAATTGGGTCGACTCCGACGCCTTCGTCCAGATCGATCTCCCGTAGCCCTCGGGGGCAGCGGGGGCGCGGGAGCGCGCGGCCGAGTTCCAGCGATGGCGATTCTCGACTGGAGTTCCTCCCCCCCCGATCCGATGCTCCTGCATGGAGATGTCCGCCCCCACGACGAGAGGGGCCGACCGTGTGGCTGCCGCTCCCGCCCTCGAGGAGACGCAGCCGCGACAGCTCGGCCGCTATGAGATCATCGCCCCCCTGGGCAGGGGGGGCACGGCCCAGGTGTATCGGGCACGGGTGCGCGGGCCAGCAGGCTTCGAGAAGCACGTCGTGCTCAAGCAGATCCTGCCGGAGTACGCGCAGGATCCCTCCTTCGTGGAGATGCTGGTGGCCGAGGCCAAGGTCACCGCGGCCCTCACCCACCCCAACATCGCCCAGGTCTTCGAGCTCGAGCGCCACGAGGAGACGTGGTTCATGGCGATGGAGCTGGTGGAGGGCATCGACCTCCTCCGGCTCCTCAACGCCACCGGGAGCTCGGGCGGGGCGACGCCGGATCCGGGGATCGTCATGGGCATCATCGCCGAGGTGGCGAAGGCCCTCGACTACGCCCACACGGCGACGGACGCCAGCGGGCGCCCCCTCGGCATCGTGCACCGGGACATCTCCCCCTCGAACGTGCTGCTCAGCCGCCACGGCGACGTGAAGCTCGCCGACTTCGGGGTGGCTTACGCCGAGGTGAACCACGCCCTGTCGCGCGACGCGACCCGCCTCGCCGGCAAGCTGGCCTACATGGCCCCGGAGCTCATCGCCCGGGAGCCGGTGGATGCCCGCGTCGACATCTTCGGCCTCGGGGTCATCGCGTTCGAGGCGCTGACGCTCAAGCGCCTCTTCGCGTCCAAGGATCCCCACCGCACCCTGGCCCGCGTCCGCGCTTGCCGAGTGGACGAGCGTCTGGCCCGCCATCCCGGGATCCCCGGGTGGATCGTGCCGATCCTCCGCCGCGCCCTCGCGAAGGACCCCGCGGACCGCTACAGCAGCGCGGCTGAGATGCACGAGGCCGTGCTCGACGGCCTCTTCGAAGCGAGGGTGCGGGTGCGCAGGGCCGATCTGGCGGGGTGGGTCTGCGAGGTCGCGCCGCCGCCTGCACCGAGCGAGGAGCCCGCGGAGGAGCCGACCCTCTTCGACCCCCGGCCTATGCTCACCGAGCCCACGGTCGGCATCACCTCCCAGAGCGGCGTGCTCGCAGCCAAGCCCCAAGCCGCCGAGGCGCCGCGCGAGCCTGCCCCACGCCGCAGCCAAGGCCGACCCGCACCGAATCCCCAGCTCCGGCGCGCGGTCTTCCGCCTGCGCGACGACGACGGCGGGGTCTTCGGCCCGGTCACCTGGGACAACCTCGATTGGCTCCTCCGCTCCGCCGCCATCAGCCCTCAGGAGGAGGTGAGCATCGACGGGGAGGCCTGGGTCACCGTGGAGGAGGTCAGCGGCATCCGTGTCGTCGAGCCGGAGCTCTTCGCCGCCGCCGACGGCCCCCCCGACTGGGAGCGCCGCCTCGAGCCCCTCGGCATGGCGACCCTGCTCTGGGACCTCCACGCCGCGCGTGCCACCGGCAAGCTGACCCTCATCCGACGCCGGGCCATGAAGCAGGTCTGGCTCTCGGCGGGCGAGCCCATCCACGTGACCTCCAACCTCAAGGAGGAGCTGCTCGGCCCCTTCCTCGTGGCACGCGGAGCCGTGAGCGAGGCCCACGTCGCCGCCGCCGCGGCGGATCGCAAGTCCGACGGCGCCTTCCTCGGGGAGGCCCTCATCCGCCAGGGGGCCCTGGACGCCCACCAGCTCTTCCGGCACCTGGAGACCCAGCTCCACGAGAAGATGGTGGAGCTCTTCCGATGGCGCGATGGCTGGGCGGCCTTCCACGAGGGGGTCCAAGCGCCGGAGGGTGCGCCCTACCTGCGCACGGACGTCCGCCGGGTCGTGGCGGCCGGCGTGCGGACCCACATCACACCCCGTGAGCTCCGCAGCCACTTCCACGGGCGCCTGGACTACCTGGTCACGCTCAGCGACCGCGCCTCCCTCGTCCACCACGAGCTGGCCCTCGACGCCCGCGAGTCCCGGATGGCCCGCCGCATCGTCGCCGGCCGCACCCTGCGCGCGATCGCGACGACCGAGACCGAGAGCCACGCGGATCGGGTGGCCCTCGCCCGGGTGGCCTACCTCCTCGAGCAGAAGGGCGTCCTGGGCTTCGGCCGCAGGCGCTGAGGGAGGCGATTCGTCCGGTTCACGCAGCGTGGGGCGCGCGGTTGACCCCCCGCGGCCCCGGCGTCTAGCGTTGCAGAGTGAACGCCAGGGAAGCCCTCGAGACCATCGGCCCGCTCGCTGCCCTCCCCGCGGCGATGAAGGACCGCCTCGCGAGCTCGGCTCGGGTGCGCCACGTGAAGCGTGGCAAGACCTTTTGGCAGGTGGGGGAGCAGGCGCGCAGCTACTCGTGGGTGCTCGAGGGAAGGCTGAAGACCGTGAAGACCGGGGCCGATGGCCACGACGCCATCGTGGACATGCCCGCGGCTGGGGCGATGGCTTGCGCGAGCGTGCCCCATACCGGCTTGACCTGGTGCTGCAGGGCGGTGTCGATGGACGACGAGACCTGGGTGCTGTCCATCGATCGTCGGGCGGTCCTCGACCTCGCGAGCCGAGAGCCGGCCTTCACGATGGTCCTGCTCGAGCAGGTGATCCGCGAGCACGGCTCCCTGTGCCGCAGGGTCGAGGAGCTCTCGGGTCTGCGGGTCCCCCAGCGGGTCGCCCGCCTGCTGCTGCGCCTCGCGGACGAGGTGGGCAACGCGGAGGGAGACACGACGCGCGTGCCGGCGAGGCTGACCCGGCAGGACCTCGCGGACCTCTGCGGCACCACGATCGAGACGGCGATTCGTGTCATGCGACGGCTCGAGGCCGGCGGGCTGGTCTCCACCGACCTCGAGGGCTTCTATGTCCTCGACCGGAGGGGCCTCGAGGCGGTGTCCACCGCTGGGAGGTTTCCGCCGGGCGTATGACGGTCGTCATACCTGGTGAGGAGCCCCCCTCTGCACCCTGCGCGCCCATGACCCCAAGATGCCCATGAAGCGACGCCTCTCCACGCCCTACGACAAGGCGCTGACCCTGCTCTTCGTGGTGGTGTGGTTGGTGCCCATCGCTTGGGCGGGCGGCTGGAAGAAGCGTGTGCCGGGAGCGCCGGTGCTCTTCCAGCACCAGTACCGGGTGGCCTGCCTCTTCACCCACAGCCAGTCGAGGTGGACGACGTACCATATGCAGATCCAGCTCAAGGGCGAGGATCGGTGGTACGAGCTGTCGGAGAAGGGCTTCTTCGACATGACGGTCTTCGGAGTCCGCTCCCGCATGCACCGCATCCTCGGGCAGTCCTTCAAGAAGCATAAAGGCCAGAAGCGCATGCGGGAGATGGGTCGCTTCATCCGCAAGCGCTTCTACGAGCTGCACCCCGACGGGCCGCTCATCGGCGGCCTGCGCTTCGTCAGCGTGCGCCACGAGATCGAGACGATGGCCGCAGAGGAGGGGGCCTTCGAGATGAAGGCCCTCAAGGACTGGAAGGGTCGTAAGCGCTGGTACTTCGGGGAGATGCGCTGGGACGACAAGGAGGCGAAGCACCCGGGCTGGGGCAAGAAGAAGGCCAAGAAGAAGAAGAGGGCAGCGAAGAGGAAGGCCGACAAGACCAAGGCCGGCAAGGCCAAGGTCGACGTCCCGAAGGCGAAGGCCAGGGCCTCCGACGCCCCCTCGAAGGTCGGGCCCCTGCGGAACCTGGCCCCCGTGGGACGCCTGCCGGCCCGCATGCTCCTGCCCAAGGAGGCCCCGCTGCCGGCGGACGCTCCGGCCCGGACCGAGGGGGAGAAGGGGGGGACGCCATGAACCCCGTTGGCGCCCTGTCAAGCGGCCTGCGCAACCTGAACGCCCACTGGTTCGAGGCGATCAGCGCGGATCGGCTGCGCTTCTACGAGCGAGCCTTCGCGATCACCTTCGTCTACTACATGGGCCATCGCATGATGCACGGCCGGGAGTGGCTGACGGAGGTGGGCCACCACATCTCCCGAGAGGCCACGAACCCGGTCTATCCTATGCCGATGCCGCTCCTCCCGGAGTGGGCGCTGGTGCCCTTCGCGTGGATCCTCTTCACCGCCGGCGGGCTGGTGATCTTCGGGCTCTGGCGCCGGGTGGCCCTCTGGATCTGCTTCGCCTGCGCGGTCTACGTGCAGCAGGCGGACCTCATCGCGGCCTTCACCTTGAACAAGTTCTACATCGTCATCTTCCTCATCCTGGCGCTGCAGCCTCGCCCGCGGGAGCCCGGCAGCGAGCCGGAGCGGGATGCGCGCTGGCAGTGGCTCAAGCCGGACGCGCGGACCACCTCGCTCCGCATGCAGGGACTCCTGCAGAGCGCGTGGCCCCTCCGGGTCATCCAGGTGACCCTGCTCATCCAGTACCTCACGGCCGGCACCTGCAAGATCTTCCACGGCGACTGGATGCGGAATCCAGACTTCCTCTACACCCACGCCGTGGGGCTCTACCGGACGGAGGCCGCCGCCTGGGCGATCCACAACCTGCCCCACTGGACCTGGTGGGTGCAGGGCTATGCGGCGCTGCTCTTCGAAGTGATCGCCCCCCTCCTCTTCATCGTCCCGCGCCTTCGGACCACCGGCTACGTGGTCGGCTTCGGCCTGCACCTGTTCATCGCGGTCTTCATGAAGGACCTGATCTTCTTCAGCATCCAGATGGTGGCGTTCTACCTGCTCTTCATCAACGAGGGCCTCATCGTCGACCTCGAGCGACGCTGCCAGCGCCTGGTGCGCTTCACGATCCAGCACGTCTTCCTCGGCCGGGACGTGGGCGCGGCCTGATACCCTCGCTCCATGAGCCAGGCCCCGCCCCCCATCGTCGTGCACGCGGACATGGACGCGTTCTACGCGGCCGTCGAGCAGCTCGACGATCCCTCTCTCCGCGGCAAGCCGATCATCGTGGGGCCGCGGAGCCGCCGGGGTGTCGTCCTGACGGCGAGCTACGAGGCGCGACCCTTCCGTGTGGGCAGCGCGATGCCGATGGTGCGCGCCCTGGAGCGCTGCCCGCAGGCGATCGTGGTGCCGCCCCGCTTCGAGCGCTACGTAGAGGTCTCACGATTGGTGATGGCCACCCTCCGCGACTTCTCGCCCCGGGTGGAGCCCCTGAGCCTCGACGAGGCCTTCCTGGACATGAGCGGGGCCGAGGGCCTCTTCGGCCCGCCGAGGGAGATGGGCCGCAGGATCAAGGACGCCGTCTTCGAGGCCACCGGCGGCCTGACGATCTCCGTGGGGGTCTCGGGCACCAAGTACGTGGCCAAGGTCGCCAGCGACTACGACAAGCCGGATGGGCTCACCGTGGTGCCCCCCCAACACGCGGTCGCTTTCCTGGCGCCACTCCCGATCCGCAAGCTCTGGGGCTGCGGCCCCAAGACCTCGCCACGCCTCGAGGCGGCGGGCCTGCATACCATCGGCGACGTCGCGCGGGCCGATCCCGCCTGGCTCGAGGCGACCCTAGGCTCCATGGGCCTGCGCTTCCACCACCTCGCCAACGCCCGGGACGCGAGGCGCGTGAGCACCCGCGCCGGGGCGGTCTCCATCGGCAGCGAGCGCACCCTGGAGGAGGACGTCTCGCGCCTCGAGGACATCCAGCGCCACCTCAGGGCGAGCTGCGATCAGGTAGGCCGCCGCCTCCGGAGCCGCAAGGTCCTCGCCGGCGGGGTGAGGGTGAAGCTGAAGGGCTCGAGCTTCACGAGCCATACGCGCCAGATGCACCTCCACGATCCCACCGATGTAGCCGACCACCTCTACCGCGTCTGCGTCGCCCTGCTCGATCGCTTCGAGCACTCGGAGCCCTACCGCCTCGTCGGCGTCGCCGCCTACGACCTCGTCGACGATGAGAGCGCCCCCCGCCAGCTCCACCTCTTCGACCACATCCCACCGGGCGCCGACTCCTCGAGCCCGCGCGACCCCGCGCTTCCCCGCGGCCCCCGCCGCGCCCGCCTCGAGGCTGTCCTCGATGAGGCCCGCAAGCGCTACGGCAAGGGCACCCTCCAGCGCGCCGAGAGCCTGGAGCACGGCCGCGCCTTCGAGGGTTCCAACAAGGACTACCTGGACCCGGATCTGGAGGGCTGACAGAGGCGCGAGGGCCCTGCCTCTCGCACGTCCGTGTCGGCTAGCGGCTCACGGGTAAAGGCGCCTGCGGTCTCGGCCCAGACGTCGGTCGAGAGCTCCGCCTCCAGGGCCCGGGAGCGTTCGAGGATCGCTTGCTCCAGGAAGGCCTTCTTGGTCATGCCGGTGAGGCGCGTGATGCGCCGGAGCTCCTCCACCACACGCACGTCCAGCCGAGTCGAGACGAGCTTGTCCATCATCACCGCAATTGCGTCAACGTGATGACGTATGCAAGCCGGCGCTCCTCCTGCAGATCCCATCGACGAGCGCGTCGGCCACGGCCTCCACGGTGGTATCGGCGCCCTCCTCGGACAGGGTGGTCACGGTCAGGCCCGCCAGGCCGCACGGCACGATGGCCCGAAAACCCTCGAGGGCGCAGTCGACGTTGAGGGCGAGGCCGTGGGTGGTGACCCCGCGGTGGACGTGCAGACCCAGGGCGCCGAGCTTGCGTCCGCCGGCGTAGATCCCCGGGCGCTCGGGATCGTAGGCCGCTGCCACCCCGGCCTCCTGCGCCACGTCGGCCATCGCCCTGCCGAGCTCCCGGACGAAGTCGCCGACCCCGAGGCCGCGGCGGCGGAGGTCGACGATGGGGTAGACCACCACCTGGCCCGGGCCGTGCCAGGTGGCGAGGCCGCCGCGGTCGGTCTCGAAGATCGGAGTGTCGAGGGCCTCGAGCGCGGCTCGATCGACGACGCCTCCGCGGCGCCCGAGCGTGACGACCGGACTGTGCTCGAGGACGAGCAGCTCGTCCGGTCCTCCGGACAGGACCCGGTCCCGGGAGGCGAGCTGCTCTGCGCGCCCCCGCTCGTACGAGATCGGGCCAGGGCCGAGGTGGCGGATGATAGGGTGGACGGTGGCGGAGGGAGCGCTCAGCGCCGGTCCGCCTGCAAGCGAGCCACCACCTCGGGCAGGACCTCGAGCATCCGGTCGATGTCCTGCTCGAGGGTCTCGCGGCCGAGAGAGATGCGGACCGCGCGCAGGGCCTCCGCCGCGGGCACCCCCATCGCGGTGAGGACCCGAGAGGGGGTGTGCTGGCCGGCGTGGCAGGCGCTCCCGGCGCTGATGCAGATCCCGCGCTCGTCGAGGGCCGTGACGACATCGGCGCCCTCCGCGCCCTCCGGCAGGGCGATGCAGAGGGTATTGGGCAGGCGCGCGCTGGCCCCGGCGCCGATGACGCGGGCCCCGTCGAGCTTGCCCACCAACCCGGTCTGCAGGCGGTCGCGCAGGCGGGACAAGCGGGCCGCCTCCGCGTCGCGGGTACGGCGGACGAGGTCCATCGCGGCGCCGAAGCCCGCGATGGCGGGGATCGGCTCGGTGCCGCCGCGAAGGCCGTGCTCCTGGCCGCCGCCCCCGATGAGCGCGGGCAGGGACTTCGGATCCCGGACGGCGAGGGCACCCGCGCCCTTGGGGCCGCCGAGCTTGTGGGCGGTGAGGACGAGGTAGTCGGGCAGCTCGAAGCCCAGGCGCTCCTTGCCGGCGAGCTGCACAGCGTCGATGAGGAGAGGGACCCGACGCTCGCGGAGGGGGGCCACGAGCTCGGCTACCGGCTGGTGCACGCCGGTCTCGTTGTTGGCGGCCATGACGGCGACCAGGGCCGGACGTCGGTCCTCCCGGGTGAGGCGATCGACGCGATCGAGGATCTCGAGGGCGTCCACCTCCCCATCGCGATCGACGGGCACCAGCTCGAGCTGCCGATCCCGCCTCGCCGTGATCGCGGCGAGCACGGCCGGGTGCTCCACCGCGCTGGCCAGCACACGCCCTGGGCCGGCGGCGTGGACCGCGTGGTGGATCGCCTCGGTGGCGCCGGACACGAAGATCACGTGGTCCGGCGGCACATCGACGGCACCGGCCACCTGGGCGCGGGCGACCTCGAGGAGGGCGGCAGCGCGTCGCCCGTGCTTGTGGCCACTGGAGGGATTGCCGAAGCCGTCGGTGAGGGCCTCGAGCATGGCCTCGCGCGCCTCCAGGTTCACGGGCGTGGTGGCGTTGTGGTCCAGGTAGAGGCAGCGGGGGGAGGTCATGGGATGCGGATCTCCACGCCGTGGGTGGTGTCGCGCCGGCCCACCTCGAGGGCGGCGCTGCGATGGCACGTGGCGGCGAGCAGGGGGGCCCAGCCGCGGGCCGCCCGCCCGAAGACGCTCAGCTCTCCTCTGCCGATCTTGGTATTCAGGCAGTGAGCGATCGCGCCGTCCGGATCTTCGTAGTCCACCCCGACGAAGCGGTCCACCGGCGCGTGGAAGCGGGCGCTAACCCGGCGGCCGCCGCCGCGAGCGTCGACGGACCAGTCGAGCCCCTCGGCGCGGGAGCGGACGCGGTGGCGCGGGTTCAGCGTGCTGAGGGAGAAGCACTCGCCGGGGAGCTGGACGAAGACCGTGGTCAGCCACGGGGAGGTGAGGGGACCCAAGGGGATCTTGGCCGTGACCCCCTCGAAGACCACCCCGTGGGCGCCGGCCCAGGCGTTGCAGTGAGCCCAGGTCCAGGCACGCGCGTGGCTCGCCCCCCAGTTGTGGCCGAGCATGCCGGGAGCCCCATCGACCTTCCAGCGGCGCGGCCTCGCGCTGGGGCCTGCCGGCGTGATCTCGACGGTGCCGGTGAAGAGCGCGTCGACCCAGGGCGAGCAGGCCTTGGAGCGGGGGAAGGCCGCCTCGTACATCCACGCGGCGGGGAGGTGCTCGAAGGACGCGCCACCGGTAGGAAAGCGAAGGTCCCACTGGATCCTCTCCCCCTCGGTGCCGAGGAGCTCCCCCTGGGCGCGGCCGCCCCGGAGGGTCACGGTCGCCACCTGGACGTCGAGCTGCTGGCCCCCGCAGCGAGCCTCCGAGGCGGGCCAGGTCTGCCTGATAGCGACGTGCTCCGGCTCGGCGTCTGCGCCGCCGTCGAAAGCGATGGCCCAGGCCTCGCAGACATCCCCCTTGCCGCCCTGGCCGCGGGCGAGGAAGGTGATCTTGAGCCAGAGGGCGCGGCCCGCCTCGAGGTTGAGCTTGCAGAAGAGGCTCTCGACGAGGCGCCCACCCCACGGCCCGCCGCCATCGGTCCTGTAGCGGACCGTGGCGCGGCGTGGATCCCTCGGGGCAGCCAAGGTGCCCCTACCCTCGGGCAGCGCGGCGGGCCTCGGCCTCCGCGAAGACCCGCTGGAACAATGTGCGGTCAGCCAGGAACCCTGGATCCCAGATGGGCGCCAGCACGCTCTCGAACTCGATGCCCTTCTCGTAGAGGGCCACGAGCACCTCCTGGGAGTCGTTGGAGACGGGGATCGGGTAGAGCTTCATTGGGGCCTCCTTCGACGTCTATGCCCGGGTTCGGGACCCATAGCACAGTCGACCGAGGGAGTCGGTCGGCGCCTCGCCTCCTGTCGGGGAGCACCCTCCTCGCATACGATATGCGACTGCTGCGGCACAAAGAGCACAATGCGCACCACCGTCGAGATCGATGACGCCCTGCTCGCAAGGGCGCAGCGCCGCTCCCCCACGACGACCAAGAGGGCGCTGATCGAGGAGGCCCTGCGGGCCCTGATCCGCGAGTCTGCGCGGCAGCAGCTCGTGGCAGCCGGAGGGACCATGCCGGACCTCGAGGAGGTCCGGCGGCGGCGACGTGGCGACGGATGATCCTGGTGGATACGAGCGTCTGGTCCTGCCACTTCTGACGCACGCTCCTTTTCCTTGGGGATGGCGTGGTGTGGGGCGAGGGTGTCGGCCTCGGTGGTGG
>CAZEHU010000046.1:0-10498 GCA_964511605.1 uncultured Myxococcales bacterium | reverse complement strand
TACCCCTCGCTGTAGAGCGGGTCGAGCGCCTTGGGGGTGGGCAGGGGACTGAGCCAGGCTCCGCCGCACGAGGCGCAGGCCAGGTAGCGGGCCCCTCGGACCTCGAAGAGGGGAGCGCTCTGCCGACCCTTGCAGCTCGGACAAAGCTCGTCCCCCCGCGAGATCCGCGCGTTCATCCGCCTGGGGCGATGCGCAGGATCCTCGGCGTGATCGCGTCGACGACGTAGAGCACACCGTCGTCGTCGATGGTGAGCCCGCGGAGCGAGCCGGGGGCAAGCTCCGTGTCGAGGTAGTCGATCAAGACGCCGTCCATGCCTACGGCCAGGATCCGCGAGGTCTCGTTGTCGCTGATGTACAGCGTCTCCTCATGGATCGCGAGCCCGGAGGGAACCTCGAGCTCGGCCTCTGAGCCCTCGAAGAAGGTCGTCAGCTCCGCACCCTGGACGGCCTGCTGGACCGTGCCGTCATAGTTGGGGCCCACGGAGCCCGAGGTGCTCCCCGTCGTCGTATCGAGCGCCGCGATGCGCGCGTGGCCTGAGTCGGCCACGAAGAGGAGCGAGGTGGCGGGGTCGAAGACCATATTGGAGGGCACGCCCTCCACCCGCTCCACCTCCCCTTCGGCATAGCGGCCGAGCACGCCGTCGGAGTGATCGGCGCCTCCGAGGCCGTGATCCGAATTGAAGTCGTAGCGCGCGATGGCGGCGTGGGCCCCGTCGAAGACCCAGAAGACCCGCTCGCGCTCCCAGGCGATCCCCCCACCGAGCGGCGAGTTGTGGAGCATGTCCAGGTGCGCGCCGTGGCCGGCGTCGAAGACGAAGGGGTTCGTACTGAAGAGGGTCGGCCCCATGAAGTCGGTCGCGGTCGCGGGGGTGATCCCGTCGGCCTCGTATTGGGTGACCTGATCGGTGTCGTGGATCGTGGCGATCTCGCCCGGCTCGCCGAACGCCAGCCCGGCGGGCTGCGCCATGAAGTGCGTGGTCCCCGGCGATCGGACGGTGCGCGAGCTCTGTGCCGCTGTGCCCAGATTCTCGATGATCACCATCACCTCGGTCCCAAGCCCCGCGCCCTTGTCGGTCACCCAGAGGGAGCCCGGGCTGTCGGGATCGAAGGCCAGGTCGGTCGGATCCTGCAGGCCCGCCTTGGCCGCGATCGCGTCCTCGACGAGGACCTCGGCGGGCGAGTGGCTGCCATTGCCGAGGGCCGGAAGCCCAGGGGCAATCTGCGGCACGCCCTCGCAGAGGCAGCCGGCGTTGTCCCCGCTGTAGTGGGCGCAGGCGGGGCCCTCGGAGCCCACTTTGCACAAGAGCCCGCAGGCGCAGTCGGCGGAGTCCGTGCAAGCCGCGCCGACCTCGAGGGTGCCGTGATCGCACGCGTTCGGGCACTCCGTGGCCTCGGGGACGCAGGGAGTCGCGGCTTCCTCGCCGCAGGCCGCCAGCGCGGCGCTGGACATCACGAGCAGCCACGTCTTCACAAGGGTACGCCTCGCGTCCATCCAGTCCCCCCTGGTCCATGGGCACGCTTCTCGGCGGTTCCGGGGCCGCCGAGAGGGAGTATGCCCCAGGACGATGCGGGCTGGGAGGACCGAGGGGGTTCGAGCCTACGAACCCCGAGGCCTAGGCGCATCGCGCGCGAGTCGATACCCTGGGGCTTCCCCCAGTCGGCCCGCGGAGTCCGCGGCCGAGACCCGAGGATCGTCATGACCCCACGCCGCCCTCTCGCCACGCTCCTGCTCTCCTTCCTCCTCGCGCTTTCGCTTGCCGCCTGCTCCAGCGACAGTAGCGGCGAGAGCGGCGAGGGTGAGAGCGGAACCCCCGGGGCCTCGGATGCCACGGGTGACGAGCACGGCCACGATGGCTCGGAGCCCGAAGGCCACCACGACGATGCGGAGGGGGCCCACGAGGAGGATGGAGCCCACGAGGAGGACGGCCACCAGGATGAGGAGGACGGTCACGAGGACGATGACGGCCACGCGCATGAGCACGGCTCGGGCGAGCTGGGGTGGCACATCCACGGGATGGCGTTCTGGAAGGATTCCAAGGAGCTCGTCGTCGGCACCCACGATGGGGTCTGGCGGACCCAGGAGGGCTCCACCGAGCTGGTGGAGCTCTACAGCATCGGCGACTACATGGGCTTCATCGGAGATCCGCTGACCCCGGACCGCCTCTGGTCCAGCGGCCACAACCCGGCAGGTGGGATCGGCAATTGGGGCTGGATCGAGTCCATCGACGGCGGCGAGACCTGGGATACCATCTCCCTGACCGGGGTCGTGGACTTCCACCAGTCCGCTGCGAGCCACACGGATCTCGACGTGGTCGCGGGCCTCTTCCAGTCCGAGATCTACTACAGCACCGACGCTGGCCGAACCTGGACCCAGTATGCGTGGGCCGACCCTGTCAACGGTCTGGCCATCGCGTCGGCCACGGGTCCGGAGTTCCTGATCGCGTCCGCCTCCGGCATCGCGCGGGTCACGGCGCCTGCGATGACCTCCGAGTCCGTCGCCACCGGCAACGTCACGGCCATCGGCCACCAAGGCGATGGCTACATCTATGCGACCAGCGCAGGGCAGCTCTCGATCTGCGACGCGACCTTCGCGGACTGCACGACGGCGATGGGCCCCCTCGGAGGCACGATCCTCCGGATCCTGGTCGATCCCGACGAAACCCAGCGTATGTATGTGCTGAACGGCGCCTCAGACGTCCACCACAGCGACGACGGTGGCCAGACCTGGGAGCTGGTGATCGACGGGCAGTAGGCTGGTCGGTTCTCGCGGCCACCTGGGCGCTGCGCCGCCGCCGTGCGCGTGACGTCTCGCCCTCAGCGGACTTGGCCGAGACCGTAGCGGTCCAGGCGCCGATAGAGGGTCGCGCGGTCGATGTCGAGTACGCGGGCGGCCTCCTCGCGGCTGCCGTCCACCGACCTCAAGACCCAGTCGATGTGCTTGCGCTCGGCCTCCTCCACCGCCTCGCGCAGCGTGGTGGGCAGGGGAGCCTGGTCCAGGAGCTCGGCCGGCAGGTGCTCGACATCTACGCGCCCATCGGCTGCCAGGATGAGGGCCCGCTCCAGCACGTTCGACAGCTCGCGTACGTTCCCCCGCCAGCGGTAGGAGCAGAGCCATCGCATCGCGGCATTGCTGACCTGGCTCGCTGGACGGCCGAGCGAGGCCCGGTGGCGCTCGAGGAGGTGCTCCGCGAGCGCGGGGATGTCTTCCCTGCGCTCGCGCAGGGGCGGAATCTGCACCCGGAACACGTTCAGCCTGTAGAAGAGGTCGTCCCGGAAGGAGCCCGCGGCGACTCGCTCCTCGAGGTCGCGGTTCGTGGCGGCCACCAGCCGGAAGTCCACGATCTCCGGCCGATCTGCCCCTACGGGCAGCACCTCATGCCCCTCCAGCGCCCGGAGGAGCTTCGCCTGGGCCCCCGGGGGCAGCTCTCCGATCTCATCGAGGAAGACCGTGCCTCCCCGCGCCGCGCGGAAGACCCCCTCCCGCCGCTGGGTCGCGCCGGTGAAGGCGCCTCGCACATGGCCGAAGAGCTGGGCCTCAAGCAGATCGGCGGGTATCGCGGCCACGTTGACCGGCAGGAAGAGGCGCTCGGCCCGCTCGGACTGCTCGTGCACCGCTCGCGCCACCAACTCCTTGCCGGTGCCGCTCTCGCCCGTGATGAGGACCGTGGCCGAGGTCGGCGCTACCCTCCGGATGAGCTCGCGCACCCCCTCGATGGAGGGGCCCGAGCCGACGATGCCGTGCTCCGACGGCCGCCCCTGCAGGCGCCGCCGGAGGTACCGTACCTCAGCGGCCAGCGCTCGATAGGAGAAGATGTTCTGGACCTTCTGCAGGAGATCCTCGAAGACCACAGGCTTCAAGAGGTAGTCGTACGCGCCGGAGCGCAACGCGCCCACCGCGGTGTCCACCGAAGCGAAGGCCGTGATCAGGAGGACGTGGGTCTCGGGGACCTCGGCCGCTGCCCTCTCGAGCAGGGCCAGCCCGTCCATCCGCGGCATGCGGATGTCGGAGATCAGCACGCCCACCTCCCGCGTCCGGAGGAGCTCGAGCGCCTCGAGCCCATCGGAGGCCTGGAGCACCTCGAAGCCCTGGTGGCCCAGGTACTCGGCGAGGTTCCTTCGCAGGACGGTCTCATCATCGGCGATCAGGATGCGCTCCGCCATCTCAGGCCTCCTCGGCGCTCTTGGGGCGGGGGGCGGTGCCTCGGTCGGGGCTGGAGACCGGCAGGTAGATCGCGAAGGTGCTCCCGCCCAGCCCGGACGTGGAGAGCTCCAGCCGACCCCCGAGGCCCTCGACGATACGCCGACTCACGAAGAGACCGAGCCCCGTCCCCCCGCTGCCCTGGCGGGTCGTGTAGAAGGGCTCGAAGATACGCTCCCTCACGCCCTCCGGTACGCCGGAGCCGGAGTCACGGACCACCACGCAGAGCTCGCGCTTGTCGGCGCTCGCGACGAACCTCAGGTCTCCCCCGTCCGGCATCGCACCCAGCGCGTTCATGCCGAGGTTCAGGACCACCTGGGTCAGGGCGTCCTCGCTCGCCCGCACCGGCGGGAGGGCCTCGCTCGCCTCCACGCGAATGTCCACTGCGCGGGCACGGGGGTCGTGGCGAAGGAGCTGGGCGACATCGGCCAGCACCTGGTGCAGGGCGACCGCCCGCGTGGTGTCGCGCTTGCGGCGTGCGAGCATCGCCAGCTCCCGGAGGAGGCGGTCGATTCGCTGGACCTCGCGCTCCACGATCTCGAGGGTCCGGGCCATGCCTTCCGGCTCGCGGACGTCCCGGCTCATGCGGAGCTGGGAGGCGATCGAGGCCAGGGGGTTGCCGATCTCGTGGGCCACACCGGCCGCGAGCAGGCCGAAGGCCGCCATCTTCTCGTTGTGGACCATCTGGGCGTTCAGCCGCCGCTCGTCGGTGACCACCTCCGCCACCTCGACGACCGAGCGTCCCCCCGAGTCAGGGCTCGCGAGGGCGTGCACGCTGCTCGCGACGATCTCCTGGCGTCCCCCTACCCGCAAGGAGCGCTCCTCGGTCGCAGCGACGCCGTCCGCCAGCGCCCTCTCGATCGCCGTGGGTCCCTCTCCCTTGCGGCGTCGCTGCACGATCGCCGGGTGGAGGCGTCCACGCGCGTCCTCGCCGAACAGGTGCTTCGCCGACGAGTTCGTGCGACGGATTGTGCCCTCTGCGTCTACGACCACCACGCTGGGCTCGATCGAGTCCAGGACCAGCTCCGTGAAGCGCGAGGCCTGCTCGAGCTCAGCCGTCCGCTCAGCGATACGTATCTCGAGATCCCGCCTCGCCTCGGCGAGCGCGTCGAGCATGCGGTTGAAGGCGTCCGACAGCTCCCAGACCTCTCGGGGTCCGGCCGCGTCGACACGCTCGTCGAGCGCGCCCGCACGGAGCCGCCCGGCCGCATCCGCGAGCGCCACGAGGGGGCGCGTGATGTGGCGGCCGAGGAGGTAGACGCCGATCACCACCAGCAGGGCCAGCACCCCGCCGAGCGCGAAGGCCTGCCCGCTGAGCTCGTGCAGGGGCTCGAGCGCGCGCGCCTGCGGGGTCTCCGCGATGACCCCCATGGAGGTGCCGGGGATCGGGGCGTAGGCGATGACGCGCGTCTCGTCGCCGTCCCTCTCGTCGCGGCCCACCCAGGCACCAGCCCCAACCCCTCGCTCCTCAACGAAGGCCGCCGCCGCTGCCGCGTCTCCGTGGTCATGGTCCTGCGCGGGACCGTGCCCGTGCGTCGCGTGGTCGCCGGCATGGCGTGGGTCGATGGGGCCGCGCTCCACCCCCTCGAAGGAGCCGCAGACCACCCTCCCGCGTCGGTCGAGGAGGTAGAGGCGGACGCCGTGCTCCCGGTTGGACTCCGTAGCCACGAGGGAGCCGTGCACGTCGAAGCGGAAGCGGCCGCACAAGGCGCCGCTCCCCGCCTCCGGCCGCCCTGCGGCCACCAGCAGCCGGGGCGCGCCCTCGCCGTAGCGGAAGTCGACCACCGCGCCCTCGGGTCGCGAATCTGCGACACAGGCCCGTGCGGCGTCGCGATCGAGCGACGGCCCCTCCTCCTGGTACTCGAGCAGGACCTCCCCTGCGGGGCCCAGCGCGGCGAGCCCGTCCAGGGTCGGGTGGGCGCGCACATGGTCCTGGATTCGCTCCTCGGTATCCGGGGCGAGGGCCTCCGGCGCGATGGCCTGGAGGAAGCTCCTCGCGTCGGTCATGAAGCTCGCCGCTTTGGCCGCCTCACGCGCAGCGAGGTCGCGTACCTCCCGCTCCGCCGCGCCCTCCAGCAGGCTGCGGGAGGAGAGGTAGCCCCAGAGGTTCGAAGCGACGAGCGGCACCACGGTGCTGACAGCCAGGAGGACGAAGAGCAGGGTGGCGACCCGGATCTGTCGCGCGCTCGTGTCGGATGTCTGTCGGCTGTCCATGAATCTCCGGGGCTGCAAGGCCGGTGCCACGACATGCTGCCTCCCTGGCACCCCCTTTGCACAGGGACCGACTCGAGTCCCACTCGCAGGAGGCGTCACGATGGTCCGATTCTCCCTCTCTGTCGCTGCCCTCGCTATGCTCACGCTCGGTGTCTTCGCACCTGGGGCGAGCTCGGCCCCGGCAGCCGAGCCGACCCACGCTCGGGTCCCCGCGGAGCCGGCGCCGCCCAGCGCGGCGGCCTCTCCCGGCCAGCACGTGTACGTCAGCTACTGCGCGGCGTGTCACGGCAAGAGCGGCAACGGCAAGGGCATCGGGGCCAAGGGACTGGACCCGCCCCCGACGGACTTCACCAGGAGCGAGAAGATGACGGCGAGGACCGACGACTTCCTCTTCAAGGTCATCAAGGAGGGGGGAGCCGCTACCGGCCTGTCCTCGACCATGGTGTCCTGGGGTCCCGTCCTCCGCGATCCCCAGATCCGTGAGGTCGTCGCCTACATCCGCACCTTGGCGAAGTAGGGGGTCGCTATGGTCCGCACCGCCCGGTTCCTGCTCGGGGCCGCGATCCTCGTCATGGTCCTCCTTGGGCTCGATCCCCTGCTCCGGGGACTCGCCGATGAGCCCTGTCCCGCTCGCAGCGTGCCTGGAGCGCAAGGCTTCCCTTCATCGCCGGCCTTCAGCAGCCTCGGGCAGGCCGAGGCGATCCCGGCCCTGGCCCGCAAGTGGAATATGAGCTGCTCCACCTGCCACACGGCCTTCCCTTTCCTGAACGAGACGGGTCGGGCCATCAAGGAGGCCGGCTTCCGCCTCCCGGACGAGGACGGCTCGGTCGACCCCGCCATGCAGGGCCACCAGGTCCTCGGCCCCGCCCTCGCGCTCGAGCGTGCCTTGCCCCTCGCCGCCCGCCTGACAGCAGCGCCCTTCGCCCTCGCTAAGGACGGCGACGTGCAGCTCCGCTCCTTCGAGGCGCTCTCGCTCCAGGCTTTCGGTTCATGGGGCGCCGAGGGCTCCGCCCGGGTCGTCATCGACATGGAGTCCGAGGCGGACTTCGCCCCCGGGGTGCATGCCGCGCTCGGCTACCACCCCTCCCGCTCGCTGAATGCGCTCATCGGCTACGGCAGCCCCTTCACCTCCGATCCCTACAATACGCTCGTGCCTGGCGGCCACGGCCTGACCCGCGCGGGCATGCCGATCCTGGCGGAGTCCGGGCCGAGCGGCATCAGCCTCACCGGCAATACTCCCTTTGCTTCCTTGTACGGGCGCGCTGGCGGGCTCTACTGGATGGCCGGTGCCCAGGCCCCGACGGGCTCGAAGACCGGAGCGCTCCCGACCATCGGGCTGGCTCGCGTGGCCCTCGACCTGGGCGGCTCGCTCAGCTTCGGGCTCTTCGGCCAGGCCGGCGTGGCCGAGCTCGGCGCAGGGGCCTCCGACCACGCCCACGGCGGCGAAGCGGAGGCGGAAGAGGAGGCTCACGTCGATCCACCGGGCGCCGAGCCCCACGACGACGGCGCGGAGGCGGCCGCCAGCGACCTCACCCTCTGGAGGGCAGGCCTCGACGCCACGCTCACGGCCGGCGACCTCACGCTCTACGGCCTCCTGGCCAGCGTGGGAGACTCGGACGACGAAGGCGGCAAAGAGACGACCCTCGGCGGCTACCTGCAGCTCCTGTACACCATGCGCGAGGGCGGGCGCCCGCTCTTCGCTCCCCTGCTCCGCCTCGACTGGCTCGAGGGCGAGGAGGGCCAGGACGACTCTCTCGTTCTCGTCGCCAACGCGTCGAGCTGGGCATGGGAGAACCTCCGCGTCGGCGGGGAAGCCAGCTACGCGCTCTCCGGGTCCGAGGGCTCGGCGAGCGACTGGCGGACCGCCCTCTTCCTGGACCTAGGCTTCTGAAAGGAGAGCCACGATGAGAATCTTGCAATCGACCCTGACCCTGGCCCTGACCCTGGCCTTCATAGGCGCGTGTGACGACGGAGGCCTGACCGAGGAGGGGGTGCCCCTCGGAGACCACCTCGAGACCGTCTCCTCGGCCCTGAGCGAGGCGGAGGCCGAGACCACCGAACATGGCATGCATGTGGAGGAGGCGACGGACATGGAGGCCGTCCACTCCGAGGAGGAGGGTCACCACGGCCACATGATGGAGCACCACGCCATGATGATGGAGAGCATGGTGGACATGGGCGAGTGCTCCCACGGTGATGAGAAGCCGATGACCGCCGACATGGCCATGGCTCTCGACGCCTACGAAGCGGAGGCCGATGCCCACGAGGAGGCGATGATGGGCGCGGCCGACATGGAGGCGGCTCACGCCGAGGAGGAACACCACCAAGACACGATGGTGGGCATCATGAGCGACCTCGAGGAGGCCAAGAAGGCGCTCGAGCCCGACGCTGGCGACTTCACCTGCCCGGCCCACGGACACGAGGACGAGCACGCCGAAGGTGAGGCCCACGAGGATGGCGACGATCACGCCGAGGGCGAGGAGTCCATGGGCGGTGGCTCCATGGGCGCTGGCTCCATGGAGGAAGACGATCACGCCGAAGACGAGCCGCACGAGGAAGGAGACGATCACGCCGAGGGCTGAGCTCCCTTCCCACAGAGTGCCCCTTGCGGGGAGCCGCTCTCCCCCGGCGACTCCTCGCTTCCGGCCCTCCTCTCGCCGATCCACTCGACGCCCCTATGCGGTACGGCGTCCTAGCTCAGGAACCCGGCGCGCGCAGCCCGCGCCGCAACCCGCCAGCCCTCGACCCCCGCCTCGGCCTCCACGGCGCTGTTGTAGTTCGTCGTGCCGTTGATGTCGTAGGTGTAGCGGAGCCCATCGGCGCCCTCGACGAACTCGATGCCGGCGACGAGCAAGCCCTCGGTCCGACAGAGCTCGATGTAGGACTCGACCAGAGGATCGTCCTCGTCGAGAGGAGCCAGCGCGAACTTGGCCGTGCTGTCGCCCTCGGCCGGTGCCAGCCCGTCCACCGGACAGACGTCCGGGTTCGAAGCGACGGGCCCCGACAAGTCCACCTGGCAGGCATCCGAGGGGCAGAGCTCGAAGCCGCCGGCCGTGGAGCTGCGCATCGCGAAGAGCAGCCGATCCCCCACGATCTCCACCCGCGTGATGAAGGGCTCCCGGGGCTCGATGTACTGCTGGATGATCATCAGGCCCCCCGGGCCCGGGTCGAAGTCCGAGTCCTGCACGTGCTGGCGTAGCCCCTCCACGCCGTGGAAGAGCTGGATGCCCAGCCCCTTGCCCCCCTGGTTGTGCTTGGTGATGAAGGGCCCCTCGAAGGTCTCGGCAGCCGCGACGAGGGCCTCCGGCCCCACCGCGAGCACGGTCCTCGGGGTGCGGAGGCCATGGCGTCGGAGCACGATGTCCTGGCGCGTCTTCGACATCTCCAGCTCGAGGGCCCGGCTGCCGTGGATCACCGTGCGCCCCGAGGCCTCGAGCCAGTGAAGGAGCTCCCGCATGTAGGCCACGCTCTCCACATGCCCACGAGTATGGGAGGAGGGACTCATTCGGTTGAGCCAGAGGCCCTCCGGCGGGGTGTCGCGGGGGTCCAGCGTGCCCTGCCAGACGTGATGCTCGACGACGTGGAAGCCCTCGGCCTCGAAGCCGGCGACCACAGGCGGCATCCAGGCGGGGTTCTCGAAGAGGATGTGGATCGTGGGTGCGCTCATACGCGCGACCCTTCCCGGGTCAGGGCGGCACCGTCAAGGATCGTTCGGATCCGGCACGGCGGCGGGCTTCGCCTCCACAACAGGGTTGACGTGCACGTGCCCATGCCGCTTCCATGCACGGGCTCAGAACCCCGGAGGAGCTCATGGCCCCCGTGCGCGCGCTCGCCTGTACCCTGCTGATCCTGGTCGCCTGTGAATCCCCGGGCAGCGGCGAGGACAACGGCGGTGGAGCGCCCACGACCGGTACGACCGAGCCCGCCGGAGGCGCCCTCGAGCCGGCCGCCGAGCCGGCCACCTTCCCGACCGGAGGGCCCGGCGCCCAGCCCAGCGTCGAGCCCGGCGCGCAGCCGACCCCCCAGCCGGGCGCCCAGCCCGCGGGGGAGCCCAGCTCGGCGCCGGAGCACAGCTCGGAGCCGGAG
>CAZEHU010000045.1:0-10530 GCA_964511605.1 uncultured Myxococcales bacterium | reverse complement strand
GGACATCCCCAAACAATGGGGACCCTCGACCTCCTTCGAGTTCCACTGCGTCGATCCTTGTGGGGAGTTCGTGTGGGGGGCGGGCATCGGCACGCTCCCGGCGTTCCCACCGATCGTCGCCGCCGACGGCAGCGTCCGCGTGGTCATGGTCCACGGCGTCGGGTACCCGGGCTGGGCGCCTCACACGATCTTCGTGCGTAAGTACAAAGGCTCCCCGATCGGACACTGGCAGGTCCAGTTCGAGGAGGGGAAGGGGCTGGGACCGAAGCGACCGGCCCTGGCCCCCGATGGCACCCTCTACCTCTCGGTGGAGGAGGACCTCGTGGCCATCGATGCCGACGGCGCGATCCTCTGGACTGTGCCGATCTACATTGAAGGTGAGTCTGCGTGGAACGAGAAACCATGGTCCCTCGCTGTCCTCGACGGAGGTGTCCTCGCTGAGGTAGGCGGGACCTCATTGCGGTACTTCTCGAAAGAGGGCGTGGAGGTGTGGAGCGCTCCTGCGCCCGAAGCGGTCCCGTTCTCGAATGGAACCTGCGGTCCAGCGATCTCGGGGTCGATGATCGTGGTCGGCGGCGAGATCGGCGTCGCCACCTTCGACCTCGACGGCAAGCCCCTGTGGCACTGGTCCGCCCCCTTCTCCTCCAACGCGCGGTGTCCCCTCGTGACACCGGACGGCCGTGTGGTCCTGCTGGACGAGTGGATGTTGTGGATCCCGAAGGAGGGCGAGCTGATCGCGCAGCACAAGCTGGGATGGTCTCTGCAGAAGGAGTCGCAGCCCGTTATCCTTGGTGGCGACAGGCTCGCGTGGCTGGAGGCCTGGAGCGCGACGTCGATGCTCCGGGTCCTGGACCTGGCGAGCGGATCCACGGACTCCTGGGAGCTACCGGGCTCCGTCCCTTGGTGGCTCCACGGCACGAACTTCTTCGCGGTCCGCGAGCCGGTCGAGTTCACGTACCTCACGGAGACGACCCTCACGACGACCCTCATCGAGGGCCTCCTCCCCGAGACCGAGGGCTGGCCCATGGTCAACGGAGACCACGCCAATACGCGCTCCGCATCGCTCCCTTGAATCGGGCCGTCGGTCCCTCGGCACGGAGCCGCGTCCGAGCCTGCTGTTGTCAAGCAGCTACCGGCACGGAGCTCTGGACAGGCGTGATGCCTCGAGCTTGTGTCTGGTGTCAGGTACCTGCCGGGCCAGATGTCGAGCGGCACCACCGTGGAGGTCCAGGAGTGGCCGGAGGCCCTGGCCTCGACCTCGGCACGATCGTCGCCGAGATCCACCCACCTGATGGTGGTCGTCTGGCCCGCGGACCTCCCCGAAAGGCGGGGAAGATGTCGCCGGAGGCGACAGAAGGGGCAACGCCCACCTCACTTCGTTCGGTCCGGCCCGCAGTGTGGAGGCCGAGCCGATGGCGCCTAGGGCGCCTGTCGGCAACGGCCTCCTACGCCGCCAGCATCCCACGGACCTCCGCCGGGCTCGCGATGCGCCGCCCGCTCTCCTCCGCGATAGCGACGAGCGCCTCCACGAGGGGGCCGTTGGAGTCGGCCTTGTCGCCCGAGGGCAGGTAGAACGTATCCTCGAGGCCGGTGCGGAGGTGGCCGCCGAGCTCCGCGGCGCGTCGATGCACCGGCCAGACCTCCTGGCGGCCGATGACGATGGCCTGCCAGAGCGTCCTCGGGGGCATCTCCTCGACCAGGAGGGGCAGCCAGGAGGCCTTGGCGGGCATGCCGCTCGCGACGCCCATCACCAGGGAGATGTGCACGGGATCGTGGAGGATGCCGGCCTGGAGGAACATGGAGATGCTGCGCAGGATGCCCGTATCGAAGCACTCGCACTCCGGCACCGTGCCGACGGCGGCCATCGCCTCGGCCATGCGGGTGATCTTCGAGACCTCGTTGTCGAAGAGCATCGGCGGCCAGGCCCAGCTCCCATCCCTGCGTGTGCGGAGGTAGTTCAGCGAGCCGGCGTTGAGCGCCGCCATCTCGGGCCGCACGCGCTCGAGGCACGCGATGGGCCCCGATAGATCCTTGCCCGTCACGCCGGTCGACATGTTGATGAGGATGTCCGGGCAGGCCTCCCGGATCGCATCGATGATGCTGCCCGCCACCTCGGCCTCCCAGCTCGGCAGGTGGCCCATGCCGGCCTCCTGGCGCCGGAAGTGGACGTGCACCATCGCGGCCCCAGCATCCCTGGCGCGGCGAGCCTCGGCGGCCATCTCGGCGGGGGTGACGGGCACGGGGTGGCGGGCCGGGTTCGTCAGCACCCCGGTGAGGGCGCAGGTGACGACGGCGAGATCGGGGCAGGCAGCGTCGCTCATGGGCGCATCCGACCACGGCGCTCAGCGGGGTGCAATGGGGCTCCCCGGGGTGCCGCGACCTTCCCTCTCAGGCCCGCGCCTCGAGCCGGTGGCGGTGGCGGCCCCAGGGACGATTGCCGGTCAGGAAGGCGCCGGCGGTCGCCGCGTCGACTGGCCGGCTGAACAGGTATCCCTGCACCCGCTCGCAGCCGAAGCCCTTGAGGGCATCGAGCTGATCGGCGGTCTCCACGCCCTCGACGACCACCGCCAGGTTCAGGCTCTCCGCCATGCGCACGATGGTGCGGACGATGGTCTGCTTGTCGGCGTCCGCCTCCATATCGCTGACGAAGCTACGATCCACCTTGAGCGTACCCACCGGGTAGCGATGCAGGTAGCCCAGCGAGGAGTAGCCGGTGCCGAAGTCGTCCACCGCGAGATCCACCCCCAGCTCCCGGAGCCGCCGGAGGGCCGTGGAGGTGGAGGGCGTGTGGGTGAGGAGGGCGCTCTCGGTGATCTCCAGGCAGAGCCGATCGGCAGGCACGCCGGTCGCCTCGAGGACCTCGACCACGTGGTCCACCAGGTCCCGGCGGGTGAACTGGAGGCTCGACATGTTCACCGCGACCACGAGATCGTCCGCCTCCGCATACGACGCCCGCCAGGAGGCGAGCTGCTCGCAGGCGGTCCGCAGCACCCAGCGGTCGAGCTCGATGACCAGACCGGTCTCCTCGGCCATGGGGATGAAGTCCATGGGCCCGATGACGCCGCGCTCCGGATGGTGCCAACGCACCAGCGCCTCGAAGGTGCGGATCCGCTCGCTGCGCGTATCCACGGTGGGCTGGTAGACGACGCTCAGGGCGTCGAGGTCCAGGGCCTGGCGGAGATCGGTCTCCAGCTCCAGCAGCTCCACCGCCGCGTTGTGCATCGCTGGCGCGAACTCCTCGAAGCGGTCCTTGCCCAGGGTCTTGGCCCGGTACATGGCGATGTCGGCGTCGCGGAGCACCGCATCGGAGCTCCTGTAGCTCTCGAGGCCCCGGGCGATCCCGGTGGAGCACGTGGCGTACACCTGCCGGCCGTCGAGCTCGAAGGGCTGGGCCATGCGCTCCTGGATGCGGCGGGCCACGGTCGTGACCTCGGTGGGATCCTGCACATCGCTCAGGAGGACCGCGAACTCATCGCCACCGAGGCGCGCGGCCGTATCGCTTGGGCGCAGACAACCCCCGAGGCGTCGGGCGAAGGCGACGAGGAGCCGATCCCCGGCCAGGTGGCCCAGGCTGTCGTTGACCACCTTGAAGCGGTCGAGATCGAGGTAGAGCACGGCGTAGGTGGGCGCTCGGCGACGCGTGACGCGCTGGATCTCCCGATCGAGGCGATCGAGGAAGAGGGCGCGGTTCGCCAGCCCCGTGAGGCTGTCGTGCAGGGCCGCGTGCTCCAGCTCGCGCTCCACACGCTTGCGATCGGTGACGTCCGTCTGGCTGCCGGCGATGCGGTGCGGGCTGTCCTCCCCATTCCAGACCGCGACGCCCCTGACGAGCATCCAACGGTAGCTGCCGTCCTCGTGGAGGATGCGATGCTCGGAGCCGAGCTGCGCGGACTGCCCGCTCAGGTGGGCCTCGATCTCCGCCTCCACGCGAGCGCGATCCTCCGGGTGGATGCGGGCCAGCCAGGCGCTAGGGCTCGACTCCTCGCGGGAGGCGGGGATGCCCAGCATCTCCTTCCAGCGAGGGGAGAAATAGGCCCGGTCCGCGTCGAGGTCCCAGTCCCAGAGGCCGTCGTTGGCACCTCGGGTGGCGAGGGCGTAGCGCTCCTCGCTCGCGCGGAGCCGCCCCTCGGCATCCCGGAGGCGCGCGAGGGCGCCGCTGAGGCTGCGATCGGCCAGGAGGAGAAAGAGCGCCGTGGCGAAGAACCAGGGGTTCATGCCCGCCCAGATCGCCTCGTGCTCGTGGCCCACAGCCGCCGGGAGCAGACCCGCCGCGGAGGCATTCACGAGCCCCCAGCCGGTGCCCACCGCCAGGGCCGCGATCACCACCGCGCCGCGGCCACCGAGGAGCAGCCCTCCGGCCAGGATCGAGAGTACGTAGGCGCTGTAGATCGGTCCGCCGACCCCCCCGAACATGACGACGCACCCGGTGATCAAGACGAAGAGGAGCGTGACGAAGACGAGGCTCGCCTCTCGGGCATGTCCCCTCCTCTCCCACCACAGGGCGCCCACGCTGAAGAGCAGCAGGGCAACGAAGGGGAGCGCGACCTTGGGCTCGCGCACCAGGAGGAGGGCGAGGGCTCCGCAGACCGCCGCCGCCACCGCCGTGGCCAGCGCGATGGTGTGGAGCAGGCGGGCGACCCGCGTGCGCTCGTCATCCGCCGAGAGGCGAGGCGGGTCGAGCAGGTCTTGCAGGGCGGTCGGCACGAGGGTCGAGCTACCTCCCGTGGAGTAGGCGACGGGCCTTTGTTCGGCTGCGCGGAGGGCCACCTGTAGCGAAAAGCCTCCCGGCCCTGCAGGCTCGGGAACCCGCGGAGGTGCGATGAACGGAGGATCTGCCCGCAGACTGGTGCCCCTGGCCCTCGCCCTGGCGGTCACGGCCATCAGCTTCGCGGCGATCTTCTTCCGCCTGGCCGCCCCCACCCATCCGCTCGTCATGGCCGGCCTGCGGCTCGTCCTCGCCGCCCTCGTCCTGGCGCCCATGGTCCTGCGCGCCTGGCGCGCGGGGCGGGTGAGCCGGAGGCTCCTGGCCTCCGCCTGCTGGGGGGGGCTCTTGTACGGCCTGCACTTCGGCACGTGGGTGAGCAGCCTCACCCTGACGACCGTGGCGTCCTCGGTGACCCTCGTGACGGCGACCCCGATCCTCCTCGGCCTCTGGGCGGCGTGGGCCGGTCGGGATCGGCCAGGTCCGACCCTCTGGGCCGCCATCGCTCTCGGGCTCGTAGGGGTCTCGATCCTCGGCGGCGGGGATGCCGGCCTGGGGGAAGACGCCCTGGTGGGCGACGGCCTGGCGCTGGGAGGGGCCGTGGCGATGGCGGGCTACATGCTCACCAGCCGTGCGCTCGGGGAGGCCCTCGATGTGGGCGCCTTCCTCGGGATCGCCACGGCCGTGGGCGGGGCCCTCCTGCTCGGCTGCGCCTGGCTGCTCGACCTCCCGCTCGCCCCTGCCAGCGCAGCCTCCTTCGGCTGGATCCTCCTCGCCGCCCTGGTCCCCCAGCTCATCGGCCATAGCCTGCTGACCTGGTCGCTGAGGTGGACGGCACCGACCGTGGTCGGCATGGCCACGGTGGGCGAGCCGGTCGGCTCCGCGGCCCTGGCGTGGCTCTGGCTGGGGGAGAGCCTCGAGCCCGTGGCCATCGTCGGCTGCACCATCACCATCGGTGCCGTCTTCCTCGCGCTGGCCTGCGAGGGCCTCGCTCAGGGGTCCGAGGAGCAGGCCTCGTAGGGGGCGTGGCAGGCGCCGCCTTCCGCCAGCGCGGCTGGGGCGCAGGGTCCGCACGACAGGCAGGCCCCCTCGGCAGGGCACGCCGCCTCGAGGCAGAGCAGGAGCGCCATCCACGCGGCCTGGGCCTGGGACGCGCCCTTCTCGCCGCACGCCTCCTCGCAAGGGGGAGAGGGGCAGTCGCCCGAGAGGGCGCAAGCGTGCAGCTCGGCACACGAAGCCGGGCCGGAGCTCGTGAACGTGCACGCCGTCGCTTCGGGGAGGCAGTGCTCGAGGGTGCAGGCCGGATCCGCGCAGGCCGCCGCCTCGAGGCAGGCGCCGAGGGCCTCCGCCTCGAGCGCCTCGAGCCCGCCCGCCGAGGCCGCACAGGCCGCCTCGCAGCCCGGCTCTCCCTGACAGAGCCCAGAGCACGCGATGACCTCATCGCAGGTCGCGTCCTTGGAGCCGAGCGGGACGCAGAGGTAGTCGACGCACTCCTCTCCCTCCGGACACTCGCCGGTGACCGTGCACTCGGGGGGCTCGGGCTGCTCGCACCATGCTCCCTGTCCCTCCGCCTCCATACAGAGGCCATCGGGGCCGCAGGGCTCGAGGCTCGGGCCGGTGGCCTTCTCGCAGCTCAGGACCGCCTCCCCCTGGCAGATCGGCCACGGCGGCAGATCGGCGCAGGGCGAGGGCTGCTCGCTCTCGACGCAGAGGCCCTGGTCGCTGCAGGAGCTCCCTTCGCCGCAGCTCCCGCAGGTGCCACCGCACCCATTCGGGCCGCAGGACTTGCCCTCGCATTCCGGAGGACAGAGGGGTTCGCAGCTACCGTCGATGCAGTGATCGTCGAGGGCGCAGGGCTGCGGGCAGCCGTCGGAGAGGCACGCCGCGTACGCGGGCCCACAGGCGTCTGGGCTGGTGAGGACGTTCACCTCACAGGTGCCGAACCCGGGATCCGCGTCCTCGCTGCACCACTCGGTCGCACAAGCCAGGGCCGCCGAGAGCAGGGCCTGGCTCTGGGGCGTGCCGAGCGGCAGGCAGGCCCCCACGCAGGCGCCGGCGTCGCCGCCCTCCTCGAGGCAGCCATCGAAGCAGGATGCGAGCGCCCCACATAGGGCCTCGCCGGGGAGGCCGCTATGGGCATCGGCGCCGGCATCGGGATCGGTACCGGCGATGGCGATGGCGATGGCGTCGGCGTCGGAACGGGCGTCGGCATCGGCGTCTGCGTCGGCGTCGGGGTCGGCGGCTACGGTATCGGCGCCAGCGACATCGTCGGGGCCTCCTCGCTCAGCATCGAGGTTGGGAGGCTCAGGCTCGGCGGCGTCGAGCGCGGGCTGCGGCTCGGAGGCGTCCGGCTCCGGCTCGATCTCGGGTGGCGGCTCGGCGGTCGACCCCTCGGCTGCGCAGCCGATCGCGATGAGAGGGAGGAAGACCATCGGGAGGGCGCGGATCACTTGCCGACCGTAGCGGCGCGGCCCGCAACGCTTCAAGCTGCGTTGACCCTGGCGCGGGGCGTCGGGCAGGGTCCGGGGTCATGGCCTTCTTCGATGATCTCGTGGGCGTCGAGCCCGGACTCTTCCGTCAGACCTGCCGGCGCTTCGCGGAGCGCGAGATCGCGCCCCATGCCCAGGGGTGGGAGGAGGCGGAGATCTTCCCTCTGGAGCTCTATCGCAAGGCCGGCGCCGCCGGGCTTATCGGAGTTGGCTTCCCGGAGGAGGTTGGGGGCTCCGGGGGGGGCGCGATGGGCATGGTCCAGGCGGTCGAGGGGCTGATGTACGGCGGCAGCACCGGCGTGGCCGTCGGCCTCGGCTCGGCCGGCATCGCCCTCCCGCCGATCGTACAGAGCGGGCGCGAGGACCTCATCGATCGCGTCGTCCGGCCTTGCCTCGCCGGCGAGAAGGTCTCCGCCTTGGCGGTGACCGAGCCGGGCGCCGGAAGCGACGTGGCGGGCGTGCGCACGCGCGCCGTCCGGGACGGCGACGAGCACCTTCTGGTGAGCGGCTCGAAGATCTTCATCACCTCGGGCGTGAGGGCCGACTTCCTGACGACCCTGGTGCGGACCGGCGACGATCCCCATCGAGGGCTGAGCTTCCTCCTCATCGACAAGGGCCGGCCTGGCGTCTCGGTCTCGCGCTCGCTCAAGAAGACCGGCTGGCGCGCGAGCGATACGGCCGAGCTGGGCTTCGACGAGGTGCGGGTGCCGCGGGCCAACCTCATCGGTCCCGAGGGCACGGCCTTCGCCACCCTGATGCGGAACTTCCAGACCGAGCGCCTGATGTTGGCGGCCTACGGGGCCGCCACAGCCCTCATCTGCTACGAGGCCGCCAAGGACTACGCGAGGGAGCGCCGGGCCTTCGGCAAGACCCTCATGGGCTTCCAGGTCACCCGGCATAAGCTGGCGGACATGGCGACCAAGGTGCTCGCGGCGCGCACGCTCGTCTACCAGTGCGCGCGCCGCATGGACGCCGGGGAGCCGATCATCGCGGAGATCTCGATGGCCAAGAACCTGGCAGCTCAGACGGCGGTCTCCGTGTCCTATGATGCCGTGCAGATCCACGGCGGCATGGGCTACATGCGGGAGACGCTGGTGGAGCGGCTGTCGCGGGATGCGCGCCTGCTGCCTATCGGCGGCGGCACCCAGGAGATCATGAAGGAGATCATCGCCAAAGCCGAGGGCTACTGAGCGATCGGGCAGGACCGGGCGGCTCCCTCAGCCGCCGACGTGGGCGCTCATCTCGACGAGGCGCGCGGCGTAGCCGGCCTCGTTGTCGTACCAGCACAAGAGCTTGTACATGCCGCCGGTCTTCATGGTCATGAGGGTGTCGACGGTCGACGAGTGGGTATCACCGATGATGTCGGTCGAGACGAGCTCGTCGTCCGAGACGTGCAGGACCTCGGGCCACTGGCCGGCCAGATCCCTCAGGGCGCCGTGGACCTCGTCGATGGAGGGGTCGGCGTCCAAGCGGACGGTCAGGTCGACGATGGAGCCGGTGGGATTCGGCGTGCGGATCGCGAGGCCGTCGAGCTTGCCGGCGAGATCCGGGATCACCTCCCCGACGGCCTTGGCGGCGCCGGTGGTGGTGGGCACGAGGTTCAGGGCGGCGGCGCGGCCACGGCGGAACTTGCCGGCGGGGCGATCGAGCAGGCCCTGGCCCATCGTATAGGCGTGCACGGTGTTCACCATGCCGCTGATCACCCCGAAGGCATCGTGCAGGGCCTTGAGGGGCGGCGCGACGCAGTTGGTGGTGCAGGAGGCGTTGGAGACGACATCGTGTTGGGAGGCGTCGTAGTCCAGGTGGTTGACGCCCTTGCAGATCGTGAGGTCCGGGCCTTTGGCAGGCGCGGAGATCAGGACCTTGCGGGCGCCGCCCTCGAGGTGCATGGCGGCCTTGTCGCGAGCGGTGAAGACGCCCGTGGCCTCGAGGACCACGTCGACGCCCAGACCGCCCCAGGGGCACTCGCGGGGGTCGCGGTGGGAGCTGAGGGGGATCGAGACGCCGTCGACGACCAGGGTCTCTCCACCCTCGAGGCTCACCGAGCCGGGGTAGGTCCCATGCACCGAGTCCCGGCGGAACAGGTAGGCCAAGGCGCTGTTGTCGGCGAGATCGTTGATGGCCACGACCTCGACGTCGTCACGCTCGAGGGCGCGGCGGAGGGCGAGGCGGCCGATGCGGCCGAAGCCGTTGATGGCGATGCGCGTGCGGGACATGGGGACCTCCTGCGGCTCCAGGCGGCGGCGCGGACATCGGAACCCGGCGCGACATCGATCCTGGATGGGGTGGTGGACAAGGCGATCAGGCGTTCAGGGCGCCCACGGGAGGCCCCTTGGGCGCGGAGCCTGCCCCGAGGACGGGCGCTTTTCAACCAGCGGCTTTCGGCGTTGACCCTTGCGGGCGCGCTCCGGTAGACAGCGCGCGCCTCGCGACCGAGGCCCCCTTCCCCGGAGCTCCACGATGGCCCTCGATCTCTCGGCCCTTCGGAACATCGGCATCTCCGCCCACATCGACAGCGGCAAGACCACGCTGACCGAGCGCATCCTCTTCTATACCAACCGGATCCACGCCATCCACGATGTGCGCGGCAAGGATGGCGTTGGCGCGAAGATGGACTCGATGGAGCTCGAGCGGGAGCGGGGCATCACCATCCAGTCCGCGGCGACGAACGTGACCTGGAAAGGGCACCACATCAACATCATCGACACCCCAGGCCACGTGGACTTCACCGTCGAGGTGGAGCGCAGCCTGCGGGTCCTCGATGGAGCGGTGCTCGTCCTCTGCGGCGTCGCCGGTGTGCAGAGCCAGTCCTTCACCGTCGACCGCCAGATGAAGCGCTACAAGGTTCCGCGCCTCGCCTTCATCAACAAGCTCGATCGCTCGGGCGCCGATCCGGTCAAGGTGACCAGGGCGCTCCGGGAGAAGCTCGGCCACAACGCCGTCCTGATCCAGATCCCCATCGGCCTCGAGGAGCGCCACGAGGGCGTCGTGGACCTGGTGAAGATGAAGGCCCTCTACTTCGACGGAGACGCCGGAGAGACGGTGCGCGAGGCGGACATCCCGGAAGAGCTGATCGAGCAGGCCGAGGAGGCCCGGGAGGCGATGCTCGACGCCGTGAGCATGCACTGCGACGCGCTCATGGAGGAGATGTTGGAGGAGGCGGTCACCGAGGCCTCGGTGAAGACCGCGATCCGTCGCGCCACCCTCGCCCTGGACCTGGTCCCGGTGCTGATGGGCTCGGCCTACCGAAACCGTGGCGTGCAGCCCCTCGTCGATGCGGTGGTGGACTACCTGCCGACCCCGCCGGAGGTGGAGAACACCGCCCACGATCTCGACGAG
>CAZEHU010000044.1:7783-10552 GCA_964511605.1 uncultured Myxococcales bacterium | reverse complement strand
CCCCGCGCAAGGCACCAGGAGTGCTGGACTGCGATTACTCCGACAGCCTCCTAGGAGCGTCGGACCGCCCCTTCAAGGCTCGAGGGCTGCCAGGATCTCCTTGGCTTGCGCATGCTCCGGGGCGATCAGCAGGGCCGTATCAGCCTCGAACCTCGCGAGGCCGGGCTCCCCGAGGCGGAGGAGCTGGCGGGCGAAGCGGGCGTGGTGGTCGGCGTCGAGGGGGGCGATGTGGTTGCCGAGCTCGCCCCAGTGCAGCACCTCATCCTTGCTCGCACCCTGGACCTCGGCGCCGTCGAGCAGCGCGGAGACGAGCTTCATCGAGCCCTGGTCGACGAGGGCGGCCTTCTTCCGCCACTGGTAGGCATCGGCCTCTCGCCCGAGGCCGTCGAGCAGCTCGACGAGGGCGTGGTAGTGGGAGCCCGCTTGGGGATCCCTGCCGATGGCGGCCTCGAGGTGCTGGGCTGCTCCCGCTCGATCTCCGAGTGCCTTGCAGATGGTGCTAAGGGTGGTGCGTAGCTCGAAGCCGTCGGCGCCGGTGGCCAGGACGGCCTCCAGATCCGCGCGGGCCGGCTTCCAGCGCTTCTCGGCAGCGTGTGCCAGGCCACGCACCGCGAGGGCGCGCGGCTCCTCGTCGTCCAGCGCGAGCGCGGCCTCGGCGCGGCCCTGGGCTCGCTCGCCCTCGCCCTTGCCCAGCCAAGCGATGGCGGCCTTCACCTGGGCCTCCTTGTCCTTCGGCGCAAGCTCGGCGGCCTTCTCCAGGGACTCCGCCTGCTCGCTCAGCTCGCGGGCCCCGAGTCGGAGATCGCCGGCCAGGTGGGCTAGCTCCGCGTCGAGCCAGCTCGAGAAGCGGGCATCGAAGTCGGCGAGGTCCTTGACCCGAAGGGCCTTCGCGAAGACCTGGGGGGTCTTCTCCTTGTCCCCCCAGAGCAGCAGCATCTTTTTCATGCGCTTGTTGCCGTACTCGGTGGCGATGAACTCGGCCATTCGATAGGCGTGGTAGTAGGCGACGAGGATGTCCTCCATCGACTTGGCGCGCGTGAAAGCGAGGTTGAAGTCCGCGACGCCGCGCAGCTTGCCGCGCCGATGCCAGCCGAAGAGGGTCTGGTCCATCTCGCGCTTCCACTCGGGGCGCCCCTCGGTCGCCTCGTAGACGGCGAGCCCCTCGGTGAACCAGCGCGGGACCCGGCTCTTGGAGAGCTGGATGTGGAAGACGTGGCTCAGCTCGTGCCACAGAACCTCGGCCCAGTTGAAGTTCCCCGCGGCCGGCGAGCGCGCGGTGATCACGTGGCCGAAGCAGATGCCGTGGGCCGCGAGCCGGGGCAGGCCGATGGAGCGGACGGCGAAGAGCTCCACGTCCTCGAAGACCTCCACGTGCACCGGGGGCTCGGGCACAAAGCCGTACTTGGCGGTCAGGTGGGTCCAGGCCTCCTTCAGGAGACCTGGCATGTAGCGCGAGAACACCGCCTCCTCGCTGGCGTGGACCCGCAGTCGCATTGGCGGCGCCTCCACCCATCGGTAGCCCTCGATCGCTCGATCGTAGAAGCGATCGAGCAGGTTGAAGGTCCGCACATCGTAGGGATCGCCGTCGTGGGCCCGCTCGAGCACCTCCTTGGCCCGCGCATCCTCGCCGAGTCGGCTCAGCCCGATACCCAGGCTCACGTAGGCGCGCCAATGCTCGGGGTCGAGCTCCAGGGCCCTCTCGTCCATCTTCGAGGCCTCCGCATAGCGATGCATGCGCGCCTGGTGCTCGCTGACGGTCGTATAGAAGCGAGCGAAGCGGGGGTTGAGCGCCAGGGCCCGCTTCTCCGCCTTGCGGAAGCCCCGCTCGTCGTCCGCGATCGCGTAGGCCGCTCCGAGCAGAGCGAGAGCTTCTGGATCCTGGGGGGCGATCTTGAGGGCGTGGGCCTCGATGCGCTTCGCCGCCGCCTCCGGTCGCTCATTGTCGAGCTCGATGCGGGCTAGCAGGACGTGGGCCGGCACACACTCCGGTGACCCGGCGAGCACGGCCTCCGCCTTCTCACGCGCGTCGCTGTACTTGTGATCGCTGAGGATATCGATGGCGGCGCGACCGAGCAGAGCCCTCGGATCCTGCGGGCGCTTCTGCAGCACCTCGAGGAAGAGCGCGTCCGAGTCCCGGAAGTTGTACTTGTCGATGAAGAGCTCACCCCAGATCACCCGCGCATGGTGGAGGCCGGGCTCGGCATCGAGGGCCTCTCGAAGGACCTGGTTGGCGTTCTTCGGGTAGTCGGTCAGCCACAGCCCGACGCCGAGCCAGACCAGGTCGGCCGGGGCGGTCAGCGTCTCGTTGGAGTACGCGTCGGCCATGGCGTCCAGGACCTCGAAGCCGCGGACCCTGTCGCCGGTGGCGTACAGGGCACGTCCGAGCACGGCCCGCGCCTCCCAGGCCTCCGGGTTCTGGTGGACGAAGGGGGTCAGCGCCGAGATCACCCTGCCGAAGCGCCCCCGCTGCAGATCCAGGCGTCCCCTCAGCAGCGTCCGCTCCCGGATCTCCTCGGGAGCGAGCCTCTTGTCGGTCTGGGACCAGGAGCGGAGGATCCCCTCCGCATCTCCCAGCCGCCACTCCCACAGGGCCTGCCGGGCGTCCGGCAGGCTCCCCGCCTTCGCCTTCGCCGGGGCCGCATGCGCCGCCCCCCCGGCCATCGAGGCCGCGAGGAGGAGCGCGGAGAGCGCGAGCTTCACCCGTTCCGGGATCCCACGGGGCTCAGAGCCCCGCGACGATCATCCACTCGCCGTCCTCGAGGTGGAACT
>CAZEHU010000044.1:0-7773 GCA_964511605.1 uncultured Myxococcales bacterium | reverse complement strand
CTCCACGAACTGGAAGCGGTAGAAGAACTCGAAGTCCGCCGAGGCCGCCGCGTCGTCCACGTCGATGTCCCGGAGGATCACCTGGTACTGCACGGCGCGGATGTTCTCGCGAAGGCGCGGCAGCACATCGTCGCGCAGGGTCTCGTAGCCGTAGTCGTCCTCGTCGGTATGGGTCGTCCCGTTGTTCTCGTAGTAGTCGCGGCTGACCATCGCGAGGATCGCGTCTGGATCCCGGCGCTCCATCGCGTCCCGATAGGCCACCACGCGGGCGTAGATGCCGCGATTCTCCTCGGTATCCGGGATGTCGGTCTGGGGCAGGGTCGCGCCCCCACAGCCGCCGGCGAGGGCACCGGCCCCCAAGACGAGACCGGCGAGCAGCCCGGCGGAGAGCGGCCTCGGGCGGGGTCGGGCGCGGCGTCCGTGGCGGTACATCGGGGGGGACCTCCTGCCTCGTGGGCGCGAGAGACTGAGTGCGCCGGGGGACGCTTGTCAAAGGAACCCAACACAGCCCCAATGTCCACTATTTCCAGCGCCTGTGGGCCCGGGTCGCCACCCGTCGAGGACGCCCCCTCGAGACGCTTTCCGCCCCGTGGGATATGGGCTAGAAGGCGCCGATGCCCTCCGACGCCGCCCCCACCGCCGACCTCGACATCGGCCGCCGTGCCTTCGTCACCGGCGGCTCGGGCTTCATCGGCCACCTGGTGGTCCAGATGCTGCTCGAGGCGGGACTGGAGGTGACCTGCCTGCTCCTCCCGGACGACGGCGCCCCCCTCCTCGAGGACAAGGACATCGTCCGTGTTCGCGGCGACCTGGGCCACGAGGAGGAGCTGGCGGCGCTCCTCGAGGGCCACGACGTGGTCTTCCACCTCGCGGCGATCTACGCCCTCTGGATGAAGCGCCCCGCCCGGATGTGGGAGGTCAACGTCGACGGCACCCGCCGCCTGATGCGTGCCGCCCGGGACGCGGGGGTGCGGCGGGTCGTGCACACCAGCTCCATCGCGGCGGTAGGCCATCGAGAGGGCCAGGCGCTGTCCGACGAGGAGACCGCGTTCAACGACTGGGCGGTCGCCGACGACTACGTGCTCTCCAAGTACATCAGCGAGAAGGAGGCCCTCTCCCACGATGGCGATGGGCTCGAGGTGGTGGCGGTCAACCCCTCCTTCCCCTTCGGCCACGGCGACCTGGGCCCGACCCCCACCGGCCGCCTGATCCTGGCGACCCTCGAGGGCATGGTGCCCTTCTGGACCCGAGGCGGCTTCAACGCCGTCGACGTCCGGGACGTGGCCCTTGGCCACCTGCTGGCGGCCGCCCACGGACGCCCCGGAGAGCGCTACCTGTTGAGCGGCGAGAACGTCACGTTCAAGGAGTTCGGCCGCCGCGTCGCAGCGGCGGCCGGGGTCCGGCCAGCCTTCTTCCAGGCCCCGGTGGCAGCCCTGAAGGCCGTGGGCCACGCGGAGGTCGCGCTCGCCGAGCTGGTGGGGCGCCCCCCTCTGATGACCCCGAAGTCCATCGCCTACACCGCGGGCCGCTTCACGTGGTTCGACCATCGCAAGGCACGCGAGGAGCTGGGCTACGAGCCGCGCCCGCTCGACGGCGCCCTGCGCGCCTCGATCGCGTGGTTTCGCCATCGCATCGACGCCGGCCAGGCGTGATAGAGTCCCGCGCCGAGCCGGGGGGCCGCGCGTGGGCCCGAGCCCCGGGGCACCCGCGAGGTGGAGACGAGCATGTACCAGTATAGCGAGATCGATCAGCGCTTCGCTCGCGAGCGGGTCGCGGAGTTCCGGGATCAGACCCGACGGCGCCTCGCCGGCCAGCTCAGCGAGGACGACTTCCGCCCGCTGAGGCTGATGAACGGCCTCTACCTGCAGCGGCACGCCTACATGCTGCGCGTCGCGGTGCCCTACGGGCTGATCTCGACCGCCCAGATGCGCACCTTCGGCTACATCTCCGAGCGCTACGATCGCGGCTTCGGACACGTCACCACCCGCCAGAACCTGCAGTTCAACTGGCTCCGCCTCGAGGACGTGCCGGACATCCTCCACCACCTCGCCGAGGTGGAGATGACCGGCATCCAGACCTCCGGCAACTGCGTGCGCAATATCACCAGCGATCCCTACGCCGGCGTGGCCACCGACGAGCTCTTCGATCCGCGCCCCTACTGCGAGATCATCCGCCAGTACAAGGAGCTCCACCCGGAGTTCATGTACCTGCCGCGGAAGTTCAAGATCGCCGTCAGCTCGGGCCCCAACGATAGGGCGGCCACCGGCTTCCACGACATCGGGCTGCGTGCCCGGCTCGGCCCCGGCGGCCAGCACGGCTTCGAGGTGCTCGCGGGCGGCGGCATGGGGCGGACCCCGCGAATCGCCCTGACGATCTTCGAGTTCGTCGAGGCCAAGGAGCTGCTCACCTGCATCGAGGCGCTCCTCCGCGTCTACAACCTGCACGGGCGCC
This sequence comes from uncultured Myxococcales bacterium, assembly GCA_964511605.1. Classification (GTDB taxonomy): domain Bacteria; phylum Myxococcota_A; class UBA9042; order PHBI01; family JACKFB01; genus CAZEHU01. The sequence continues at coordinate 5,322 of CAZEHU010000044.1, read as the reverse complement.
GGGACAACAAGTACAAGGCCCGCATCAAGATCACCGTGCGGGAGATGGGGCTCGAGACCTTCCGCGCCGCCGCCCAGGCGGAGTGGGACCTCATCGCCGGGACCAACGACATCACCCCGGAGCGCGTCGCCGAGGTGGCGGCCGCTTTCGACGTCACGGAGTACGAAGACGGCGCGGACACCTACACCGGTCACCAGGGGCGCGCTGCTTCCGACGCCCACTTCGCCGCGTGGCTGAAGTGGAACGTGAAGCCCCACAAGGTCCCCGGCTACCACATCGTCTACGCCTCCCTGAAGTCCCCGCGCCGACCGCCCGGCGATGTGATGACCCACCAGTTCTATGCCCTGGCGGATCTCGCCGATCGCTACAGCCAAGGCCTCTTGCAGGCCACGTACAACCAGAACGTGCTCTTCCGGGACATCCGCAGCCAGGATCTCGAGGCCCTCTACGAGGCCCTCGGCGAGCTGGACTTCGCCACCCCGAACATCGACACGATCACCGACCTGATCTGCTGCCCTGGCCTCGACTTCTGCAGCCTCGCGAATGCGGAGTCCATCGGCATCGCCGATCGCATCATCGAGCGCTTCGAAGACCTCGACGAGCTGTACGAGCTCGGCAAGATCCACATCAACCTCTCGGGCTGCATCAACGCCTGCGGGCACCACCACTCCGGCCACATCGGCGTGCTGGGCATCGACAAGAGGGGCCGGGACTTCTACCAGGTCAGCGTTGGCGGCCATGCGGGCACCAACGAGGCCCTGCCTGCTCGCGTGGGTGACATCCTCGGCCCCGCGGTACCGCCCGATGACATCGTGGAGCTCATCGAGCGGGTGCTGGAGTGCTACGCCAGCGAGCGCCGGGGCACCGAGACCTTCATCGAGACCGTCGCCCGCGTGGGCGTGGAGCCATTCCGTCATGCCGCCTATCCGTCCTGATCAGATGATCGCCGCCGAGCGCGTCGTGCCGGCGCGCTACGACCTCTTCGTCGAGGGCTCGGGGGGCGCCTCCCCGGGCCCGGAGGGAGCCATCCCGCTTGCCGAGTGGCTGGCCCTCGCCGAGGCGGACGCCGAGCGCGAGCTCCCGGGCGTCATCCTGGAGGGCTGGGACGACCTCGGCCCCCTCGAGGCCCACGTCGGGCGCGCGACCTTCGTCGCCCTCCACTACCCGAAGTTCGCCGACGGCCGTTGCTACTCCCACGCCCGCCGTATCCGCGGCATCTGGCGCTATGAGGGCACCATCCTGGCCTTCGGCGACGTGCTCCAGGACCAGATCGTCTACATGTGGCGGTCGGGGGTGGACACCTTCTACCCGCGGGAGGACCAGGACCTCCGGCGCTGCTCGAGGGCCTTCCGCCTCTTCACGCGCTTCTACCAGTACGACGCGCCCTCCGGTGGGGCCGCGTAGGAGAGGAGGTCTCGGTTCCGTGCGCTGGAGCGAGCTGAAAGCGATCGCCGAGGACCTGTCGATCCAGGTCCGTGACCTCTGTCGCTCCGGTTCCCCCTTCGAGGCCTCGGCCACCGCCGCGCTCGTCTCGACTCCGCTCTGCGAGCGCCTGAACATCGAGGAGGCCCTCAAGGCCCTCAGCGAGGCCGGCACCCTGCCCACCCAGCGGGATCCGACCTCCCGCTTCGGCGACCCGCCGGTGACCCTGTGGAGCGCCGACGACCTCGTGGTGGATCTCTACTTCTGGACCCGCCCCGAGCCGGCCACCCACGACCACGACTTCACGGGGGCCTTCGTGGTCCTCGAGGGCCAGAGCCTCCACCTCACCTGGCAATTCGAGCCCGACGCTCTGTACAGCGACAACGCCCTGATGACCGGGGCGCTCGAGAGGATGGACGCGGAGATCTTGCGCCCGGGCGATTGTCGCACGATCCGCGGCGGAGCCGCCTTCATCCACACGGTGGCTCACCTCACGCGCCCCTCCCTGTCCCTCACGATCCGCTCCCGCCGCGCCGGCCGCGGCCACGGCCTGCGCCTCTATCGCCTGCCCTCGATCTCGGTCCACCCGCCAGAGCTCCTCGGGGAGACCGGCCGCCGGCACATCGAGCTCACGCGCCTGCTGCGAGAGCTCGACCACCCCCGGCGGGACGAGCTGGTGGCCCAGATGCTGGACGCCGCGGACGACTGGCACGCCTTCTGGCTCCTCGACACCCACGCCGGTCGAACCGGGGACCTCTCCCGCGTCTGGGCGTGGCTGGAGACCCTCCGGCCAAGGCGCTGGTTCCAGGACGCCATGGCCACCCTCGAGCGCGAGCGCCGCTCCCCCTTCGCCCCGGAACGCCTCGACAAGGAGGGCCATCGCCTGCTGGCCATGGCCTCGACCGCGGGCTGCGACGCCAGGATCATCGAGCGCCTGGTGCGCAAGGCCTTCCCGGAGACCGCGTCACGGGCGGCCTATGCCACCACGCTCCTGAGCTGGATCCGCGAGATGATCGCCCTCGACAATATGCCCATCGAGCTGAACCACACCGCCGAGCTGGCCCTCGGGGCGTGGATCGCCGGCGGCACGGATCGGGACGCGACCCTGTCGATCCTGCGCGCTTACCCCGACGCCCCCCACGACGCCGTGCGCCGGGACGTGGCCGCCTTCAAGGCCTCCGCGACGCGCTTCACGCTGCTCCGCCCCTTCCTCCAGGCCGACTGAGCCGCCGTGGCCGCCGAGCACGGCCCTACGCACCTCCACGTCCTCGGCTCCATGCACTCGGGCGCCACCCTCCTCGCCCTTCTCCTGGACCTCTGGCCGGAGGTTGCGGCCCTCGGGCAGCTCGACTGGCTCGACGATGCGGTCGATCGTCCCTGCACGTGCGGGGCCGTGCCCCGGGACTGCGAGCGCTGGGCTCCCTTCGTCGCCGACGAGTCGGGGCCGGCGGGCCTGCGGCCCAGGGGCCGTCCGACCACGCGGCTCCAGCTCTTTCGATTCCGCCTCGGCACGCTGCTCGCCGCCGCGCCGGGCCCGGCCCTGCGCCTCTCCGCCCCGCTCCTGTCCGAGGCCCGGGCCCTGAGGGACGTAGGCCGCCGGAGCGTGGCGCTGTACGGCGCCATCGCAACCCAGGCACGGGTCCGCGTCGTCGTGGACCTCTCGCGGGATACCCGCCGCTTCGGTGCTATCCGACAGGCCGCCGAGACCAGCACGCGCGCTGTCCACCTGGTGCGCGACCCACGCGGCTACGCTGCCTCGTACAAGCGGCGCGAAGGCTGGGCCGTCGAGCGCGCGACCCGCCAGTGGGTCGCCAACCAGCGACAGGCGGCCCTCGCCCTCCGCGCGCTCTCCTCCGCGTCCCGCCTCCTGCTCCGCTACGAAGACCTGTGCACCGCGCCGCGTGCAGCCCTCGCCCGCGTGGCGGCGCTCTGCGGCCTCTCCTCCGCCCCCACGGAGGGCCCGCTCCAGCTCCGCAAGTCGGAGGCCCACCTCCTCGGCGGAAATCCCATGCGCTACGACCTCGACGCGAATGCGATCGAGCTCGACGATCGCTGGCGTGACGAGCTCACCGCGGAAGAGCAGCGCACGGTTCTCGACGCTGCGGGGGGCTGGTTCCGCTCCTAGGAGCCCGCCGAGCTCAGTACTCCTTGCGCATCACCGCACGGTCGCCGACCGCCATCTCCGCGATCGCGCGGCTGACCAGGGCCAGGGCGGTCTCCTCGAAGGCCTCGACCACCATGACCTCGCCCTCGTTCTCCCAGGGCAGATCCTCGAGGTCGATGTCGTCGTCGGGCCCGTCGAACCAGAGGCCATCGCCCCGGCGCTCGACCACCAGCCGGTTGCCCCGCTGCAGGCCGTCGTTGCGGCCCTTGTCGAGGAAGACGTATTGGTAGTGACCGGCGAAGCGGGTGGGATCGTCGAGGGCGACGATGGTGGCGACCACCTCCTGTTCGGCAGGCACCGGACCGACGATCCAGCTATGGGGGAAAGCGCTGGTGACGAGATCGCCACGCTCGATCTCCTCGTAGGCGTCGAGGATGAGGCACTTGACGTACTTCTTGTCGGCGTCGAGCACCCGGGCGCGGCCGAGGTGCTTGATGCGGTGCCCGACGATGATGTCGTCGTCCTTGGGATGCTCGATCTCCCCGAGGTGCCGGTAGAGGGTGAACATCTCGCCCTTCTTGACCCGCACGTCCTCGCCGAACTGCACATAGACCTCGTCGTAGGTACCGAGCCAGTTCTTGGCCTCGCGGCTCATCTCGATCTGGCCGCTCTTACGGAAGGGACGATCGGGCAGGTAGCCCACGTAGCGTGCGACGATCTCGAGGTCGGACTTCCGGCTGGCGAAGCGGGACTCCGACCAGACGATGGTGGTCTCGCTGAAGGGCTGGGGCCGGCGGATCTGGACGATATCGCCGGGGTAGATCCAGTGGGGGTTGGTGAGCTGAGGGTTGTAGGACCAGAGGGTAGGCCAGAACCAGGGCTCGCCGAAGAAGATATCGGACAGGTACCAGAGGGTGTCGCCGTCCTGCACGACGTACAGGCCCCGCGCCCCGATGGTGGGGTTCTTGGTGACGATGCTGGGATCGTCCTTGGAGTACGCCGCAGCCTCCGGCGTCGCCAGGGTCGGAGCGAGGAGCGCGAGCCCGAGGGCCAGCGCGAGGAGCATCTTTCGGGTGCTGGTCATCAGATCCCCCCGCCACTGATGGCTTGCCGCCGCTCACGGGCCACCGAGGCGACCCGGGCGTTGGGGAAGAGCGTCTCCACTTCGTTCAGCATCTGCACCGCGTAGGACGGATCGCCGAGCCGCTCGTAACAGAGCGCGGACTTCAGCATCGCGTCCGGCAGCTTGTTGGCCGTGGGGTAGCGCAGGATGATGTCCTGGAACCATGTGAGGGCCTGCAGGAAGTCGCCTTCGCCGTAAGCGGTCTCGGCCATCCAGTACAGGGCGTTGTCCGCCAGATCGTGATCCGAGTAGTGGGTCAGGATCGTGCCGTAGGTCTTGCGAGCCCGCTTCACGTCGCCCTTCGTTCGGTACTTTCCGGCCTGCTTGTAGAGCTTCTGCACACGCTTATCGCGACCGCGCTTGTAGGGCTTCTGCTCGATGACGTCCTGGGGTCCGGGCGCACGCTCGGGCGGAGCGAACTTCGGGGCCTCGGCCACCGGCTCGGGCGGCGGGGTCACCACCGGAGGGGGACCGATGGGCGGGGGCGGTGTGGGTGCCGCCACGCGAGGGGCTGGCGCCGGCGCTGTCGCGGCCCGGGGCTGCGGCTGGGCATAGGCCGGGGGAGCGGCCGGCTGTGGCTGCGCATACACGGGGGGGGGGGCCGGCTGCGGCTGCGCGTAGGCCGGGGGGGCGGCCGGCTGCGGTTGGGCGTAGACCGGGGCGGACCCAGGCT
>CAZEHU010000043.1:0-10647 GCA_964511605.1 uncultured Myxococcales bacterium | reverse complement strand
GTTTCCCAAAGAGGCGTCGTGGGGAGCGAGGCGGCCGCGAAGCTCGCCTCCTCCGGGACGAACGACGAGGGCGCGCCTCACGAGGCGAGAGCTGCGGCCCCTGCGGTGGTGGCCGAGGTCCATCGGACCGGGGACATCGTGCGCAGCCCGGCGGGGGAGTCGAGGACGCTCGTGGCTTTCGAGCTCCACACCCTGACCCTCGCGCCTGCGACCGAGGTGCGGCTCATCGAGTGGCGCGAGCAGGCCGTCGTCGTGCAGGTGATCGAGGGCGGACTGCGCGCCGAGGTGGCCCGCCGCGACGCGGCGGACGTCTTCGAGGTCCGCACCGACGACATCCGGGCCCAGGTGGTGGGCACGGACTTCACGGTGTCCGTGCCCGAGCCGGGCGGCACTCGCGTGAAGGTCCGTGAGGGCCTGGTCAGCGTGAGCGCCTTCCACGCCAAGCACGCGCTCGGCAGCGAGCCGGAGATCCTCGGGGCGGGCGACGAGCGCCTCTACGAGGACGAGCCCGAGGTCCGTGTGCCGGCCAAGGCCCGGCGGCGCGTCCTGTACGGCAAGAAGGGCCAGCCCGCGGCGGCGCCGGACGATCCCGAGGAGATCCCGCCGGTGGAGGCGGAGGCGCCTCGGGAGCCCAGGGTCATCGAGATCGACGCGGGCCACCACGTCATGGAGCCGCCGGCCACCATCGACGAGACCGATCTCTTCGGCGAGGAGGAGGCCGCTGCCCCACCGCCGCCGTCCGAGGAGCGCTCGAACGACAAGGTCTTCGAGATCGAGGTGGCGCCCCAGCGGGCTCCGCCGGTGATCCCCGAGGAGTAGCGCTCCCCGGTTCCCTGGCCTCCCTCGCTCTGGCAGGCCCTTCCCCGGGGTGCCTGGACCCCCCATGATACGTCGGGGCGTGTCGCGGATCGAAGCGTCGAGTGGACCGGCTGGCAGTCTGTACCTTGCTGCTCGAGCCCAGGGTCCCCCCCGGCATTCCTGGAGGCCTCCGGGCTCCTGTCCATCGATGGCATCGACGGCTCCGGCAAGGGCACGCAGGTCCGCCTGGCGGCGGAGGCGCCCGGCGCTCAGAACGCTCGGCGGCGCAAGAGGACCAGGGTCGCGAGCGCGAGGAGCCAGACCAGGGGAGCCGCCGGCGAGGAGCCGGAGCCGCTCGCGCTGCAGCCGGCCATCGGGGCGTGGGTATCGGTCTCATCGGACCAAGAGGCGTCGTCGAGCTCGTCCGCGGACAGGCTCCCGGACTGGCCGGAGCCGGCCCCCGGCGAGGCGCCGGTATCGTCGTCGCTCGCCTCGCTCTCGTCGTCCTTCTCGCAGAGCTCGATGCCGCCGGCGACGCTGGTGCACGTCCAGCCCTTGGGGGTGTCGTCGAGATCGCCGAGCTCGGAGTCCTCGTCCTCGTCCTCGTCCTGATCGTCGTCATCAGCGAAGGTATCGTCTCCCTCGTCCTCGTCATCATCGCCATCGACGATGGTCGTCGGCGGCGGGCCGGTCACCCTCGCAGCGCCTCGCTGCTCCAGCGTCGCCTCGCAGCGGCGATCGCAGTCGGCGTAGTCCGGGTTGGTGGCGCTCAGGCTCTCGCCCTCCTCATCGGTGAGGCGGCCCTCGGTCACGATGATGCCAGCGGAGGCCACCGAGCCGAGCACGGAGGCCAGCAGCAGCGCTGCCAACAGGGAGAGCCACGCCGCACGGGAGCGGCGCGAGCCCGCCGGGGAGGGAACCAGGCGATTCATGATCTCACCTTCGTCCGGAGTCTCGGGGGCAAGGCGGTTGGCCGGACCGGCCACACCGCGAAGGCCGCGGCGCCCATGGCGCCTCCAGCCTCGTACAGCGACCCCTTCGCCTGCGCGGAGGAGACCAGGAAGTCATCCATCCGGGCGGCGATGTCGATCGCCACCTCGGGATCCACCACCATCTCGGCCACCCACACCTTGGTGGCGTCGTGGTGCTCGCCGCGGCTGCGGGCGAGGGCGGCGGAGCGAAGGACCCGCAGGACCCGCGCGGTGCTGGAGCCGGAGGCGGCGGGACAATCCGCCGTGGCCACGAAGACCGACAGGAAGCGCTCGGCCTCGGGGCCCTCGGGGCCGCTGGCCGCGTCGACCACGGCCGGGAAGAGCACCTCGTCGGCCTGCTCGATGAGCCCACGCACCCGCGGAGGGCCCGCGAGATCGAAGCGCGCCCGCGCCCCGAGGGGCGGAGCCCCATCGACGTCGACGCGCTCGAGGACCAGGCCGCGCAGGTAGGACGCCATACCCTCCTGGCGCTGGTGGACCGCTGGCACGAGGCTCCACCCGGCGCCGGCCTCCTCGATGAGGCCGTGATCGGCGAGCAGGGCCAGCCGTGCCTCGATCTCGGCCTCGCCGGCCAGCTCTTCGCTGGCGCCTCCGCGCCGCAAGCGCTCGTAGACACTGCGAGCATCGCTGGGGCCCGAGCCGACGGCCAGGAGCAGCTCCCACTCATCGCGCAGGAGCTCCCACGCGACCTCGTCGGCCACCCTCTGCGTCATGCTCATGTCCAGCGCTACTGCCACCGATTGCACCCCATGAAAAGCAGCATCCGTGCCCAACGGGCTCGGATCCTCCTAGCAGTCCCTCTTGAAGACGCGGTTGTAGAACGCCCAAGCGACGCTCTTGGTGGGGCGCATGAAGCGCTCATCGCCGAACCAGCGCCGGAACGCGGCCTGGGTCTCGGCGCCGGACAGAAGCCAGAGGCTCGCACGCATCACGTCGTCGGAGCGATCCATGATGTTGCGGTAGCTCCGGGGCAGATCGTCGATGCTCTCGATGACCTCTCCCAGGATCGCGGCCTGGCGCTCGAGCACCTCCACGGGGACGCCGTGGATTGTGGCCAGGCGCTCGGCGAGCGAGCGATCCACCAGGCCCTCGAACTGGCTGTCCACCAGGGCGGCCTCCCGCGCGAGGCGATCCTCGGCGGTCTGGCCCAGGTGCTCCTCGAGGTAGGGGCGGACCATGTCGCTCGTGATCTTGAGCGGCAGCGGGCCCTCGGCGAGGGCCTCGAAGACCATATCGCGCACCAGGGTCTGGAGCTTGCGCACGCTGGCGAGCCCGGTCTCCCGGATCACCTCGGCGAGGTCGGCGTTGGCCTGGCGGCTGAAGCCGCGGCAGCCGGAGACCCCGTGATCCTCACACTCCTCGGCCACCGACCCGTAGAAGTGGGCGATGAGGTCCCACAGATCCTCCTCCCGCTCGTGCAGGGCCTTGATGCGGATGCGCGCCGAGCCGGTGGTCGGGGTCGCCTCCGCGTCCCGCACCCGCACGATGAGCGCATCGCGCTCGAGGCCGGTGAGCACCCGATCGACGCGCCCGCTGGTCTCGCCCTCGAGCCCACGGAGCACGAGCGTGCCGCCCTTCGCCTCGTCGAGCGCGCGGCTCAGTCCCACGCCGAGGTGGGAGGCGCCGACGAGCTCGGAGCAGTCCACGTGGATCGCGCGACCCGGCCGCCCGAGCAGCTCGCCCGCGGCCTCGTGGGCCACGCCCGCGGTCAGCGTTCGGCCGGCCCCGGCCGGCCCCAGGATGTCCACGGCGTCGCGAGCCCCCCGAAGCAGCACCTTCGCTTTGAGGTCGTGCACGAGATCGCGACGGAAACCCGCCCCGACCACTCCGTGCCCGTCCAGGATCCTGTCGAGGGTGGCATCACAGCTCGCCATGTTCATGGGCCCTCCGGGGGTGGATACACGATCGCCACGTGAAGTATGGGCGGCGGGACTATACGGTCACAAGACCGTAGATCCGAACCTCCGGTCACGAAGGTGCGTACCCGAGCGCCCTCGGGGGCGCCCCCGGTCCCCGCCGCTTCGTTGACTTCCCCGAGCCCCCCTCACGATACTGTGGCCCCTTGAGCCCAGAGGATCTGCTGCCCCCCCAAGCCCGCGTCGGTGATATCGCCAACTGCCCAGCGGACGGACACGGCTGCCCGGGCTGCACGCACGGGGTCTCGGGCCCCTGCGTCGCCGGCTCGCCGGACGTGATCGTCAACGGCAAGCCTGCCGCTCGGGTGACGGACCCCGGCGTGCACGCCGCCTGCTGCGGTCCGAACACCTGGAACGCCAAGGCCGGGAGCGGCACGGTGATCATCAATGGGCTCAAGGCCCACCGGAAGGGGGACGCCACCAAACACTGCGGTGGCATGGGCTCCATGAAGCAGGGCTCGCCGAACGTCATCACAGGCGGGTAACCTCCTCCCCCGAGATGTCCTCACCCTCCGTCCTCGCGAGGCGATGCCCGAGTTCGAAGAAAGCGGCTATGCCGGCATGTGGATCCCCGCCCGCCGCCTCGACGGCGGGCATGGGGTGGTGCTGGTGGCCAAGCGGCGCTTCCGCGTCGACCTCGCGGAGGGTACCTGCGTGCCCTCGGGCGAGATCCCGCAGGTGGTCTTGTCCACCGAGCCCGAGGATCCCGAAGAGCCCACCTCGCCGATCCGACAGCCCGGCGAGATCACCGCGGAGAAGCCGCACACCGACGTCCTGCTCCGCGGGAGCGCCTACGCGCCGGGCGGAGAGTCCGCGCCGCGCTTCCTGATCACCGTCCACATCGAGGGCGCCCTCGATCGCAGCCTCGCGATCCTGGGGCCGCGCAAAGCACGCTGGGTGCCGCCGGACAAGTGGCTCGGGGAAAAGGAGCTCGACAAGGGGCGCATCCAGCAGTTTCCGCTCCCCGAGTTCCCCGAGCCGCGGCCCATCGATCGCCTCGAGCTCTCCTATCGCTTCGCTTATGGCGGACAGGCCCCCTTGGTCCTCGACGACCGTACCCAGGAGCTGGCCGCCATCGCCCAGGCGGAGGAGGAGGACAAGGAAGCCCGCAAGGAGCGGGAGAAGGAGATCGAGGAGGAGCAAGACAAGGAGCAGAAGGAGGACAACGAGGAGGCCGGCGGCGCAGAGGCCGCCGAGGCCTCGGACCCCGCGTCGAGCGACGAGGCTCGAGCGGCCTTCGGTGGCGACGCCTCGGAGGCGGGCACACGATCGATGGGGGCGATGGACCTCGAGGGCGGCGCTGAGCCCGACGCCCCGATGGAGGTGGCCAGCGCCTATCACCTCGGCCGGGATCTGCCCGATCGTCCCCAGGCCCGCGCCGCGCCCCCGGACGAGCCCGCCGACGGCATCATCGAGGACGACGACGAGGCCGGGGACGACGAAGAGGGGTTGCCCTTCTCCGAGGGCACCCAGGTCCTCGGCGCGGGCGCCGCGGGCGCCGCGGCGACCGACGAGCTCGCGCGAGTCCTGGACGTGAAGGACGCCGAGCGGCGGGCCCGCCTGCGCGATCAGGATGGCACCATGCGGGTGCGCACCGAGGGCATGGAGGATGTGGCCCTGAGCGATGGCCAGTGGGTGGACGGCGCGAACGCCGAGGAGGAGCCGGAGGCCAAGCCCGACGAGGAGGAGAGCCCCTACCCGATGCTCCCTTATCCGGCGAACCCGGCCGGTCGCGGCTACTGCGTGAGCCCCCTCCGAGCTGCGGTCGAGGGCCTAGAGCTCCCGCAGATCGAGGAGCCGGACCGGCCTCTACGACCCGAGGAGCTCGTCCAGGACCTCACCACGATCGATCTGAGCGCGCTGCCCGCGGCCGCCGGCGTTGGCCCTTACGCCCAGGGCTGGTATCCGCGGGCCCAGCTCGCCGGGGTGATGCCCTGGGATCTCGAGGGGGCCGAGGCGGCGATCGAGCGGTCCAAGGAGCCCTACGATCCGGACGATCCGGATGATGCCCTGGCGCTGAAGACCATCGACGAGATCGAGGTGCGCGTGATGCAGCCCGCCTTCTGGCAGGACGCCCACCCCAAGATGCAGGTGGAGCGGCTGCGGGGAGACGAGGAGGTGCACCTGACGAACCTCAGCCCCGACGGACGCCTCTTCTTCCGCCTGCCGGGCACCCACCCCCACGCCACCCTCGACCTGGGCCGCGGCCCGAAGAGCGTGGCGATGAACCTCGACACCCTGAGCCTCGATGTGGAGGACCCGGCCGCCCCCCACGTGGAGATGATCTGGCGGGGCTGGTACCCCCTCGCGAGCTTCGAGGCCCTCGAGGAGGCCACCTGCATCGAGCCCCGGATCGTCTCCTTCGATCAGGACGCATGGCTCGACGTGCGGCGCGCGGAGGAGGTGGGGCCCGAGGAGGGAACGCAGCGCGTCTCCGCGATGAGCGGCGATGACGAGGACGACGAGGAGATCCCGGTCGGCGAGGCCGCCGATCGACGCCACCGAGACGACCTCGCGGAGCGCCGGCGCGGCGAGGTCGAAGAGCTCGGCCCGGCGAAGGACGAGGGCGGCACCGCGATCATCGATCTCGACGACGAGCGCCGGCTCACCGACGACTCCTGGGACGAGGAGATCCGCGCGGACAAGGAGGCCTTCGAGGCCGACGCGCTGGGCGCGGCCGCCGCGCAGGCCGAAGCCAGAGACAAGGCCCGCCGGGCTGCCGTGAGGGCCCAGGCCGACGAGGAGTTCGGCATCGTGCGCGACGAGGACGGCAACCCCATCGAGGACGAGGGATGATCATCGGGCTGACCGGCAAGTACGCCGCGGGCAAGGGCACCGTGGCCGAGACGCTCGAGGCCCGCGGCTTCCGCTACCACTCCTTGAGCGACATCCTCCGCGAGGAGCTCCGGGCGCGCGGCCTCGAGGAGAGCCGCGAGCGCCTGTTGGCCGTGGGCAATGAGCTGCGCCGCGCAGGGGGCCCCGGGGCCCTCGCCGAGCGCCTCGTCCGGCGCATCTCCGATGGGGGTGATCACATCGTGGACAGCATCCGCAATCCGGCCGAGGTCCTCGTGCTCAGGGAGGCCCCGGCGTTCCACCTCCTGTCGATCGACGCGGCGCCGCGGGTACGCTTCGAGCGGCTCCGAGCCCGTGACCGCATCGGGGATCCGACCACCTGGGAGAGCTTCCAGGCCCTCGAGGCCAAGGAGACCGCCTCGGACGATCCCACCACACAGCAGCTCGCTGCGACCATCGCGCTCTCCGACCGGGTGGTCGACAACTCCGGCACCGCCGACGAGCTCCGCGGTGCGGTCGAGGCCCTCCTCGCGGAGCTCGGGAGCGGCTCGTGAGGCTGAACCAGGAGGAGCGGCGGGCCGCAGAGGCCTGGGCCAGGACCTTGACAGTGGAGCAAGGGCTCGTCGAGCAGCTCGCTCCCTACGCCGCGCTCCGCGTCGGCTCCGACGAGGCCGCCGGCTGGATGGCCGGGCCGACCCTCCAGCTCGACGACGTGAGCCCGATCCCCTTCCTCGATGGCATCGTGGGCAACGAGCTCTACCAGCTCCGCGCGCGGGTGCGCGCCCGCGACGGCGACCTGTACGTCGCCACCTGTCCTCAGGTTCCCGGGTACGAACCCTACAACCAGGAGCGGCTCGGCCTCGGGCGTCCGGACTTCGTCTATGCGGAGCCGGTCGCCACCCCGGGCCAGGTCTCGGCGGCGTGCGGCGCGGGGCTCGCCTTCGAGGCCCTCACGCAGCACGCCAAGCGGCGCGGCCGCCTGCTCGTGCACCCCTACATGGGCGCCGAGGCGATCTGGGAGCTCGCGGCGGATCTCGCGGCCAGCGCGCAGGTGCCCATGCGCGTGCTCGCGCCCCCTCCGCCGATCACCTGGATCACCAACGACAAGGCCCACGTCTCTCGGGCCGCGGAGGCCCTCGTCTCCGACGGCCTGCTCGGGGGCGCGCCGGTGGTCGATACGCGGATCGGTCGCGATCCCGCCGCCCTCGCCGCCGCCCTCCGGGAGCTCTCCGGTCGTCATGCGGCGGTCGCCCTCAAGATGACCCGCTGCGCTTCGGCCATGGGCAACCACGTCTTCCGGGCGGAGGCGGTGATCCGGGCCAGCCCCGCGGCCCTCGAGGCCGAGGTCCTGGCGTTCCTCGTCGACAAGCGGTGGACCCGGGGGGACGAGGTGCTGGCGGTCGCATGGGAGGAGACCCACATCTCCCCCTCCACCCAGCTCTGGATTCCGCCGCTCGGCGGCGGTGACGCCCACGTGGACGGCGTCTACGAGCAGCTCCTCGTCGGCCCGGAGAAGGTCTTCCTCGGCGCGATCCCCTCGCGCCTCGGCGAACAGATGGATCGCTGCCTGTCCCGCGCCTCGCTCCGAATCGCCGCGGCATTCCAGGCCCTCGGCTACGTAGGTCGCTGCTCCTTCGACTTCATCGTCACCGAGGGGGATGCCCGCTTCGTGGAGTGCAACGGGCGCTGGGGCGGCACCAGCACCCCGATGCACCTCCTCGATCGCCTCTTTCGCGGTGGCCGCCCCCCCTATCGCGCGCGGGACTTCGTGCACCCCGAGCTGGTGGGCCGGCCGCTGCCCGATCTGCTCGAGGCCCTCGGCGACGAGCTCTACGATGTCCGCACCGATCGTGGACGCTTCATCGTCTACAACGTCGGCTGCCTTCAGACCTACGGCAAGCTGGATGTGATCTGCCTCGCCCCCACCGCCCGCGAGGCCTCGAGGGGCCTCGAGGAGGATCTGCCTCGGCTCTGGGGCCTATGAGCGGGATCCTGTGAGCAGGACCCCGTGAGCGAAGCTCCGGCCCGGGCCGCGTCCTCGAGCGAGGGCTCCACGCCGCGCGAGGGTATCCACGCCCGTGGCCTGGGCCGGAGCTTCGGCAGCGTCGTGGCCCTCGAGGCCCTCGACCTCGTGGTGCAGCCCGGGGAGGTGGTGGGCCTGCTCGGTCCCAACGGCGCCGGCAAGACCACGGCCATGCGCATGCTCGCCACGCTCCTGAATCCCCATCGGGGGCGGGCGTGGGTCGCGGGCCACGACGTGGTCGCCGAGCCCCTCGAGGTGCGCCGTCGGCTCGGCTACCTCACGGGGGATACCGGGCTCTACGGCCGCCTCACGCCCACGGAGGTGCTCCGCTACTTCGGCCGGCTCCACGGCCTCGAGGCCGCCGCCCTCGAGGAGCGCATCGAGAGGCTCGTCGAGCTCTTGGGCATCGGCCCCTACCGCGAGCGTCGCTGCGAGACCCTGTCGACGGGCCAGAAGCAGCGGGTCTCCATCGGCCGCGCCGTGGTCCACGATCCGCCGGTCCTCGTCCTCGACGAGCCCACCAGCGGCCTCGACATCCTGGCGGCACGCGACATCCTCGAGCTCTTTCGGGGCGAGGCCGATCGGGGCAAGGCCGTGGTGCTCTCCACCCACATCCTCGCCGAGGTGGAGCTGATCTGCGATCGCGCCACCATCATCCACGAGGGCCGGGTGCGCGCCGAAGGCACCCTGGAGGAGCTGCTCGAGCGCTCCGGGGCGTCGACCTTGGGCCAGGGCTTCCTGTGCCTCCTGGAGGCCGCGGGGGCGGGAGCGCCGGAGGGGGCGGCGCCATGAGCCTGTACGCCGCGGCCCGCATCATCTTCCTCAAGGAGGTCCTCGAGGCCCTCAGGGATCGGAAGACCCTGCTCGTGATGGTGCTGCTCCCCCTGCTGATGTACCCGCTGGTCTTCCTCGCTTTCAGCCAGGCGACCCTGGCCCAGCACGAGCGCCTCGCCGCTGAGGTGGTGCCGGTGGGGCTGAGCGGACCGATCCCGATGGCCCTCGCGGCCGAGCTCGGGGAGCTCGAGGCCACCGAGCTCCGCGAAGTAGAGGATGTGCGCGCAGCCGTCGAGGCGCGCGAGCTCCTCGCGGGCCTGATGGTGCCCCCGGACGTGGAGTCGGTGCTCTCCGCCGGCGGCCGCCTCGTGGTCCAGGTGATCTTCGATGGCTCCGACGATCGCTCACGGCAGGCGGAGGGACGCCTGCGTGCGGCCCTAGAGGCCTGGGAGGACGGTATCCGGGGCGCGCGCCTCGCCCGCGTGGAGCTGGACGAGGCCTATATCGAGCCGATCGCGGTGCACGCGGAGAACGTGGCGCCACCTGCCCGTCAGGGGGGCTGGCTGCTGGGCCAGTTCCTGCCGATGCTCGTCAGCTTCCTGATGATCGGCGCGGCCTTCTACCCGGCTATCGACCTCACCGCCGGCGAGAAGGAGAGGGGCACGCTGCAGACCCTGCTGACCGCGCCTATCGATGCGGTGGCGGTCGTGGCCGGCAAGTTCGGCGCGGTCGTGGCCCTCAGCCTGCTCACGGGCCTGATGCACCTCCTCTCGGTGGGCCTCGTGGTGGTGAGCTTGCCGCTGCCCGAGGAGCTCGGCGCGGAGCTCTCCTTCAGCGTGGGCCCGGCCGCCATCGCGATGATCCTCCTCTGCCTCGTCCTGCTCGGCATGATGTTCGGCGCGATCATGATGGCGGTGGCGGTGACGGCGAAGGGCTTCAAGGATGCCCAGAACTACCTCACGCCGGTCTACCTCCTCTGCATCTTCCCGCTCATGCTCTCCACCCTGCCCGGGGTGGAGCTGAGCCCTCAGACCGCTCCGATGCCGCTGGTGAACGTGGCCCTGGCCATCAAGCACCTCCTCCTCGGTGAGGCGGAGCTTGGGCTCTTGGTGATCGTCGTGCTCTCCACGGTGGCGTGGACCGCCCTCGGCATCCTGATGGCGGCGCGCATGTTCACGATGGAGTCGGTCGTGCTCGGCGAGGAGGGGCCCCGGGCGCTCTTCCGGCGGCGGGAGGAGGGGGTGGTGCGCCCGCCGATCCCGACGCTCGGCGAGACGGCCACCCTGCTCTCGGTGGTCCTCCTCCTCCTCTTCTACGGCTCGGTGGTGCTGTCGGGGGCGAGCCTGCTGGT